>NZ_DAMBJX010000008.1:0-69426 GCF_032067225.1 Brevundimonas vesicularis
CCTATTCACACCCAGTCTGTTTCCGCCCCCTCCACCACGCTACGCGCGGTCCCCCTCCCCCGTGAACGGGGGAGGATCTAGAGGGACAGAATAAATTCGGCGACGGCGTCTGGGTCGTTCAGGACGGCGGTGGCGGGGATGCGGATCGTGCGGACATCCTTGTCGGCAAGCCAGGCGTCGCGTCTGGCGTCACGCGCGAGGTCGTGTTGCTGGCCGTCGATTTCGATGCAGAGGCGGTCTTTGGCGCGGTAGAAGTCGAGAATGAACACGCCTAAAGCGTGCTGGCGACGAAAGCCGTGGCCTCGAATACGTTGCCAGATCAGGACTTCCGGCAAAGACATCGACCGGCGGAGACTTCTGGCGCGTTTTTGGGTAAGGACCGGCGCTCTCATGGAGCGTATCACCATCACAAGCTGTGCTTTTGGCAAGGGGATGCGCCGCGCGTGGTGCGGCGTCCGCCCCCTCCACCGCTACGCGGTCCCCCTCCCCCGCAGGCGGGGGAGGATCTGATGGCGCCCTACTGGGAAACCAAGACCCTGGCCGAGATGTCGCCCTCCGAGTGGGAGTGGCTGTGCGACGGGTGCGGGCTGTGCTGCGTGATCCGGTTCGAGGACGAGGATACGGGCGAGGTCATTCCGACGCGGGTGCATTGCAAGCTGTTCGACCCCGAGGCTTGCGCCTGTTCGGACTATGCGAACCGCAAGGCCCATGTGCCGGACTGCATCAAGCTGACGCCCGGCAATATCGAGGCGTTGGAGTGGATGCCTAAGTCGTGCGCCTATCGCCGGCTGCATGAGGGGCGGCCGCTGGCCAAATGGCATCATCTGATCTCGGGCAGTCGCGAGACGGTGCATACGGCGGGCGTGTCGGTGCGGGGCCAGACGATTTCGGAGCTGTCGCTGGCCGAGCCGGAAGATGCGCTGGATTTCGAGGCGCCGGAATGGACGGTCGAACGCGGCCGGGAGCGATAGGGTAGCACCCCCTAGCCAGCGCAATGACGCTGGTTGAAAGGCTGCGAAAACAAGCCATTGGCGAACTATGTGGGCGTTCTTCCGGCCTGAGGACGCTGGTCCGCTATGATTTGGGCATGACGGGAAATCGGGAAGACGAAGAGGGCGGCTGCGGCGGCGCGCGCGAGACGGCTGCGTCCTGCGCAGGGTGGATGGAGCCCCTGTTCCTGATGATGAAGGCCAAGATCGAGGAGACGGCCAAGAGCGTCTGCGAGACGGACGTCAAGGACGCCGCCGTCGCCGAGAAGGTCGCGCGCCAGATCGGGGTGATCGCGCGGTCGGCCAAGGCGGTCGAGGCGATGCGACTGCTGTGCCTGAGCGACAACGAAGAGGACGAGATGGGTGGACGAACCTACGACCCCGCCGAGGACGAGCGAATCCGACGAGAGTTGCTCGTCGAATACGAGCGGATCGACGGCATCATCGAGAGAAAGGATGCTGAAGCAGCTGAACGGGCGCGAGCTAAGGCTGAAGCGCAATCATGCGCGGCTGCTGGAGCACCAACACAAGCCGCGTGACCTCGACCTTAGGACTTGGCTGCTGTTGGGGGGACGGGGGTCGGGCAAGACCTTCGCCGGGTCGGTCTGGATCGACAAGATGGCGCGAAAGCTGCCCGGCATCACCCTGGCCCTGGTCGGCCCCGCCCTGCACGACGTGCGCGAGGTGATGGTGGAGGGGGCGTCGGGGATCAAGGCGCTGGCGGAGCCGGGCGACCGGCCGCGTTGGGAAGCTGGGCGGCGTCGGCTGGTGTGGAAAAATCAGTCGGCGGCCTATGCGTTTTCGGCCGAGGATCCCGACAGTCTGAGGGGGCCGCAGTTTCATGCGGCCTGGGCGGACGAATTCTGCGCCTGGCGACGGCCGGAGCTGGTGCTGTCGAACCTGAGATTCGGTTTGCGGCTGGGGGCCTCGCCGCTGCTGGCGGTGACGACGACGCCCCGGCCGATCCCGGCGCTGAGGCGGTTGATGGCCGAGGCCGGCACGGTGACGGAGCGTGCGGCGACGGCGCTGAACGCGCAGAACCTGTCGCCCGGCTTTCTGGCGCATCTGAACGACGTCTATGGCGGGACGCGACTGGCGGCGCAGGAACTGGAAGGCGTGGTGGTCGAGGGCGAGGGCGCCCTGTTCCGCATCGCGGACCTGAAACGGGCCAGGGGCGCAAGGCCGGCCGAACTGGACCGGATCGTCGTGGCGGTCGATCCGCCGGCGACCGCGACCGGAGACGCCTGCGGCATCGTGGTGGTGGGGCGAAAAGGTCGCCAGGCCTTCGTGCTGGCCGACTGGACCGTTCAGGGACGCTCGCCCCAGAGCTGGGGCGGGGCGGTCAGCGCGGCGGCGCACGAGTTCGGCGCGCACGAGGTGGTCGCTGAGAGCAATCAGGGCGGCGACATGGTGCGCTCGGTTCTGTCCATCAGCGCGTGTCCCTGTCGGATCGAGATGGTCCACGCCTCGCGGTCCAAGGCGGCGCGGGCCGAGCCGGTGGCCCTGCCCTATGAACAGGGGCGGGTGGTCCACTGCGACGCCTTCCCGGCGCTGGAGGAAGAGATGCTGGCGCTGGGCAGCGAGGGCGGACCCAGCCCGGATCGGGCCGACGCCCTGGTGTGGGCGATCACGCGGCTGATGCTGGGGCCGCAGTCGGCGGGACCGCGGTTGCGGGGACTTTAGAGCCTCAAGATTTCAACGACAGGAGAGACGATATGCCGGCCATTCCCGAGCGGGACGGATTGCTGAATCATGGGCGCGACGCGGGCGGACCGGCGAGGCGCGCGGCGGCGGTCACGCCCAGCGATGCGGCCGATCTGACGACCTACGCCAAGGCGCTGTATGTCGGCGGGGCGGGCAATGTCCGTGTGCTGACGGTCGGGGTTGAGGATGGGGATGTCGTGACCTTCGCCAATCATCCGGTGGGGTGGTTGCCGATGCAGGTGCGCCGGGTGCTGGCGACCGGCACGACGGCGACGCAGATCGTGGCGGCCTTCGACTGATGTCGGGTCTCGAGATCGGAGCGGCGACGGCGGCGCCGGGCGGGGTGCTGGCCGGTGTCTTGGTCGGGCGCAGTTCTCCGCGCCCGACCTGCCCGTCTGGTCGGCGGCGGTCAGGACCATGCAGGCGGGCGGGCGCGAGGCACGGCTGCTGTGCATCGGCGACAGCGTGACCCAAGGCTATGGCGCGGTCTCCGGCGGCTGGACGCCGAACGGTCGGGCGAGCGCCTGGCCCGAACGGCTGGCGGCGATGATGAGCGGGCGGGGGCTGCCGGCCTCGGCGGCGTCGGTCGCGGGGGCGGGTGCGGCGGATGGGGCGAGCGAGGGCTACTTCGCCTATGATCCGCGCGTGACTCTGGGCGCCGGGTGGGGCGTCAACACCCTGACCGGGATGGGCGGCAAGCTGTTCTCGGGTGCGGCGTCGTCACCGGGCGTGTGGAGTTTTCAGCCCGACGGGCCGGTGGATCGGTTCGACCTGTGGGCCGTGACCAATACCGCGCTGGGGGTGCTGACGGTCGAGACGGACGGCGCAGTGCGGGCGACGGTCAGCACCACCAAGGCGGCGTCGATGGAGGTCACGACCGTGGCCTTCCCCGAGACGACCGGGCCGGTGAGCGTGCGTTGGGCCTCGGGCGGGGCGGTGTTCATCGGGGGCGGGGTCGCATGGCGGTCGGACGTGCGTCGGGCCCGGGTGATCAACGCCGGATGGGGCGGGGCCCGGATCGCGGACTGGATCACGACGGATCAGCCGTACCGGGCCTATGGGTCGATTCCGGCGGCGGCGCCTGATCTGTCGGTCGTGTGCCTGACCATCAACGACTGGAACGCGGGGACGGCGGTCGCGACCTACAAGGCCGGGCTGGGGACGCTGGTGGATCGGTGCCTGACGACGGGGACGTGCTGCTGATGACCGGATGTCCGTCGGACCCGGCCCAGGGCAAGGCGAGCTATGCCGCGCAAGCCGCGTTGCGGGACACGGTGTTCGAGGTGGCGGCGACGCGAGGGCTGGCGGCGCCCATCGATGGGACGGCCCTGTTCGGCGGCAGCTTCGCCGGCGGGCTGATGTTCGATTCCGTCCATCCCAATGCGGCGGGGCAGGCGAGGATCGCAGAGGCTGTGCGGGCGCGGGTGACGATCTGAGGTTGTCGTCCGTTCTCGCGCGGTGGTAACCGTGGCGGATGGGGGAGCGGTTCCACGGGGTGCAGGCGCTGCGGTTCGCGGCGGCGACGGCGGTGGTCGTCACGCACGCCGTGGATCTGGCCGGGACGCGGCTGGGGCTGGAGACCGCGCTGGCCGGTGGGACGCTGGAGAATTTCGGCGCCGTGGGCGTGGACGTGTTCTTCGTCATCAGCGGCTTCATCATCGCCACGACGACGCAGGGTCAGACGCGCGTAGGCGCGGCCGGGGCCTTCCTGTGGCGGCGGTTTCGGCGGGTGGCGCCGATCTACTGGCTGCTGTCGCTGCCGATCCTGATCGGCATGGCGCGGGGCGGGACGCTGAGCCCGGAGGTGGCGGCGGCCACGTTCCTGTTCTGGCCGTTCAGCGGATTGGAGATGACGTTTCCGGCGCTGGGGCCGGGGTGGACCCTGTGTTTCGAAATGCTGTTCTACGCCGGGTTTGGGCTGGCGATAGCGGGCGGCCGGCGGGTCGGCTGGGGGCTGGTCGGGGCCTATGCGGCGATGCTGGCGGCCGGATTGGTCGTGGCGGCGCCGGTTCTGAGGTTCTGGGGCGCGCCGATCATTCTGGAGTTTCTGCTGGGCGTGGGGATCGCCTGGGTGTGGCGGTCGGCGCCGCCTCGGTTGGGGCTGTGGGCGGTCGGTCTGGCGATGCTCGGGTTCGGGCTGGGCCTGGTGGTCGGCTATGGCGGCATCGACGATGTGCGGGCGCTGAACGATCCGTGGAACGGGTTGAGGCGGGCAGCGGTCTGGGGGCTGCCCGGCGCCCTGCTGGTGTTCGGCGTGGTGCGGATGGAGCGGACGGACCGGGCGCCGGGGCGGTTGGGGCGGGCGGCGGCCTTCATGGGGGATGCGTCCTATTCGATCTATCTGGTCCATGTGCTGGTCATCCGGGCCTTGGGGCGGATGTTCGAGAGCGGGATGGTCGCCCTGCCGGGGGATGGGGTGGTGGTGGTGACCGTGGTCGCCAGTCTGGCGGCGGGGGCAGTCGTGCATGTGTGGGTGGAGCGACCACTTTTGAAAATCCTCCCCCGAGCCGTGTAGCGGCACGGGGAGGGGGACCGCGCGAAGCGTGGTGGAGGGGGCGGAAACGGGTTGGGTGTGAGACGGTTCGCAGAGCGCGCCGTCGCCCCCTCCACCGCTACGCGGTCCTCCTCCCCCGCTGGCGGGCGAGGATATGAAAAGGAGATTGCGATGGTTTCGATCCGGTGGCCTTTCGGCCAGGCGGGGCGCGTGCGCGCGCCTGAGGGCAAGGAGAGCCGGGCGGGCGGGGTGATCGCCTTGTCGGGGGTGGGGCGGCCGCGGTGGACGCCCAACGACTACGCCAGTCTGGCGCGCGAGGGGTATCAGAAGAATGCCGTGGCCTATCGCTGCATCCGCATGATCGCCGAGGCGGCGGCGTCGGCGCCGTTCGCGGTGTTCGTGGACGGGGTGCGAAGCGAGGATCATCCGCTGGCGAAATTGATCCGACGGCCCAATCCCGAACAGTCGGGGGCGGAGCTGATGGAGGCGGTCTATGGCGCGCTGCAGGTGTCGGGCAACGCCTATGTCGAGGCGACCGGCGATGCGGACGGGGACGGGGCGCCGGACGAGCTGTGGGCGCTGCGGTCGGATCGGGTGAAGGTGGTTCCGGGCCGGTCGGGCTGGCCCGAAGCGTGGGATTACTCCGTAGACGGACGGTCGGTGCGGATCGGGCGCGCGGCGGACGGCTGGGCGCCGGTGATGCACCTGAAGCTATGGCACCCGCTGGACGACTGGTACGGGCTGTCGCCGCTGGAGGCGGCGGCGCAAGGCGTGGATGCGCACAATGCGGCCGGCGCCTGGAACAAGGCGCTGCTGGACAATGCCGCGCGGCCGTCGGGGGCGCTGGTCTATGGGGCGAGGAACGGCGAGCGGCTGACGGACGGACAGTTCGAGGCGCTGAAGGATCAGTTGTCGACCGTCTATGCCGGGGCGACCAATGCCGGACGGCCGATCCTGCTGGAAGGCGGGATGGACTGGAAGCCGCTGAGCCTGACGCCGGCGGAGATGGATTTTACGGCCGGCAAACATGCGGCGGCGCGCGAGATCGCCCTTGCCTTCGGGGTTCCGCCGCAGCTGCTGGGGATTCCGGGCGATGCGACCTACGCCAACTATCGCGAGGCCAATGCGGCCTTCTGGCGACAGACGGTGATCCCGCTGGTGCGGAAGGCGGCCGGGGCGATGACGGGCTGGCTGGGCGAGCGATTCGCGGGGTGCGAGATCCGGGCGGACCTGGATGCAGTCTCGGCGCTGCAGCCCGAGCGGGACGCCCTGTGGGCGCGGCTGGAGGCGGCGAGCTTCCTGACCGACGAAGAGCGTCGGCGGATGGCGGGGTTGGGGGCATGACCAATAAGGACAACGACGCGGATCAAATGCATTGGTCCGACTGTGCCGTTTACAACGAGCCGGCTCTGCCCAAAGGGCCATGCAACTGCGGAGGTTTCAGACCTCGCAGTCGATTGTCGCCATTGCCGAGTCGCCCCGCTTATAGCCCGGGCGAGGAGCCTTCGGAGCCTCATCGGAAAGATGCATGCTGAAACTCTTGTCGAGCCTCATGAACTTCCATCCGACCTTCTCACCACTGACGCTGCCGCCACTCACTTGCCAAATGCGCATTATGGCGTTGCCGTCATTGGTCCATCCGGCAGCGTGAACTTCAACAAGACGGGAAAAGCCGTCGTACCGAAGCTCAAGGCATTTTCCGGCGGCAAGGGCGGCGCATGGCGTGGAGGTCATGTGCTGTACTTAAAGAACAATGTTAACTAAAGCAATCGGAGATTGAAGATAGGCAATTCAAGATTGCTTTCATCCTTGGCTGTAGCTCTCGCCGTTCAAACGATAGGCGGCCTGGTCTGGGCCGGGGGCGCCGCCGCGCGGATCGCGACGCTGGAGCAGCGTGTCGGGGAACAGAGGCTGGTCGCCGAACGGTTGGCGCGGCTGGAGGTCCAGGGCGAGGCGACGGCGGCCGCCGTGGAGCGGATCGAGCGTAGGTTGGAGGGTGGGACGTGAGTGGTGAATCGCGATTGGTGACTCGACAGAAGCATTCACGAGTCACGACTCACCACTCACCCCTTCAAATCGAAGGCTACGCCTCGCTGTAGGGCGTGGCGGATCTGAACGGGGACGTGGTGCAGGCGGGCGCGTTTGCGGACATTCTGGCCAGGACGGGCGCGGCAGGGGTGCGGATGCTGAACCAGCACGATGCACGGGCGCCGGTCGGGGGCTGGGAACAGATCGTCGAGGATGCGCGCGGCCTGTTCGTGCGGGGCCGGATCGAGGACTGGTCGGCCGAGGCGCGGTTCGCCGGGGCCCTGAGCCGGGCCGGAGCGCTGGATGGGCTGTCGATCGGCTACCGCACGGCGCGGGCGCGGCGTCAGGGACGCTTAAGGGTGCTGAGCGGGGTCGAGCTGTGGGAAGTGTCGCTGGTGACCTTCCCGATGCTGCCGGGGGCGCGGTTCAGTTGTTGCGATCGTAACGCTCACGACCCATGCGGCGGAGGTCTTCGAGTGTCTGGCCATCAGGCGGTTTGATGTAAGCTGTTGCTGGCGGTTGATCGTCGGCACATCTGTTTTTCAGGTTTTCCGCGCCGCGAAGGAGATTGAAGCCGCCCAAGTCGTTGCGCCGCAGCTTCCAGCGACGCGAGCCAAGATCGTCGCGGTAGCCTGTGTGCAGCACAGCCAGAACGGTCAGGCTTCCGCGGCGGACATCGCCAAAGTGAGTTCGGCTGACGTCTAGATCAACTATCCATGGCCAACTGATTACGATGCAATCGTCAAGACAATCGGGGAACACGGTCGGTGTTTGCGACGAGATGCGAGCCGAGACTTCGGCGTCATAGCATTCTGCGTCTTGGGCTAACACTCTGTCGATATCGCAGACTAAACCTGCCGTGACCACCATCAGTACGGCGAGCAATAGACGGGTCATTCGATCATTCATCTTGTTTAGCCGGTGCTCATTAGGTGAGCCCTTATGTCGGCGCAGTAGAGTGTCGCAACGTTTGCCGTTGCTGCCAAGCGCGGGTTTCAGTTTGGCTTGAGGGCCTGGAAAGCGCCGTTGCGGTCGAGGGTTTCGGCGAGGGCGGCCATCTGGGCGCGGCCCTTCTTGCCGTGGAGATAGCGCAAAGCCCAGCCGGCGAGCACCAGGCCGAAGATCCAGCCGACGTGCAGCACGAGGTGGGCGAACAAGATGAACACGGCCGCCAGCGCATAGGCGCCGAGATAGACCAGGGCCAGCTGGCCGCCGCGCGAGGCCGTGGGGTTGGACAGGCCGGCGATGATCTCGGCCAGGCCCGGCGAGGCGGCGGCGGACGGCAGGGCGTGATCGGAGGGCTTGGATGCCGGATGGGGCGCGGGTCTGGATTGCTTTTGCGGCGTGGCCTGGGCGGCGGGTGCAGCGGCCGGTCGGGCGGGTTTTGGCCTGGGCGGGATCGGATCTGGCGTGCGCCGGGCGGGACGGAACAGGATCGAGCGGCCGGCTTCGTCGACGGTGAAGACCTCTTCGAAGGCGGTGGTCGAGAAGTCGATGGCGCGGGTGTCCTGGCCATAGCTCTGGCCATGCAGGGCCGTCAGCCGTCCTTGGCGCAGCTCGATCTGGAAGCCGACGGGGTCGGGCAGGCCGGCGACCATGACATGGACCGTGCCGAACAGGCCGGTGGCGTCCGGGTTGGCGATCGCGCGGTCCGCATCGACGACGATCTGGGAATAGAGGCCGGCGCCGGTGTTGCGACGCAGGCCCGGCGAACTGGCGGCGACCTGTGCGCGCAGGTCCGGGACGCTGTCGCCCATCTGCCAGATCATGGCGTCCATGACGGCGCTTTCCAGGGGCGTCAGGTGGGACATGGGGCGCTAGGACGACTTGGATGCAGCGTTGCGACGCAGCATCAAAACCACGATGCCGAGGATCAGGACGAGTATGGCGATCTGCGCCGCGCGGTAGGGCAGGCCGCTTTTGCCCTCAGCCTCGGCGCCGCGATGCAGGGCAGTCAGGACGATATCGGCAATCGTGTAGACGATGACCGGAAGGCCGATGGCCGCCGCCCATGGCCAGCGGGCCACACGTCGTGGCCCTGCTGAAAGCGTGCCGGGCGGGAAGAGGACCGCGAAGAGGATCAGCGCGGCTGCATGAAGCAGCGGGCTGTAGAGATCGGCTTCGACGAAGATCGGCGCGGGCATGAGGCGAGCCTAGCGGTCGCCTGAAGCCGCCGCAATCACAGGTTTCGGGCGGCCGATGTCGGCCGCTCGCGAAATGGGAAGGTCGCGACGCGGCCGCTCCCTCCACCGCCTTCGGCGGTCCCCCTCCCCCGCATCGCGGGGGAGGATCGTTTCAGCAGGAGACACCATAAAAGAGACCAAACAGGCTTCGGGCCAGCCCGAGGCGCGCGATGTCGTGCGCGAGATGATGGCGGCGTTCGAGGCGTTCAAAGGGACGAACGACGCCCGGTTGGGCGAGATCGAGAAGAAGGCGGCGGCCGATGTGCTGCTGGAGGAGAAGGTGGCGCGCATCGACCAGGCGGTCGCCTCGGCCCAGGCGCGGCTGGATCGGGTGATGAGCCAGAGCCGTCGTCCGGTGATTGGAGGCGAGCCGGTGGAGCCCGCATCTGCGCCCGAGGCGAAAGCGGCGTGGGACGGCTATCTGAAGACGGGCCAGTCCGGCGCGCTGGAGGTCAAGGCCGGTCTGTCGGCGGCGCCACCTCGGGCGGCTATGTCGAGCCGTATGAGACCGAGCGGGCCATCGAGCGGCGTCTGATGGCGGCCAGTCCGATGCGCGAGATCGCCACGGTGCGCACGGTGGCGGCGGGCGTGTTCAGGAAGCCGGTCTCGACGGCGGGCGTGGCCTCGGGCTGGGTGGCGGAGACGGCCGCGCGGCCCGAGACGGACCCGGCGACACTGGCCCTGCTGGAGTTTCCGTCGGCCGATCTGTACGCCAATCCGGCGGCGACCCAGGCCCTGCTGGACGACGCCATGGTCGATCTGGACGAATGGCTGGCGGCCGAGGTCGAGGACGCATTTGCGGCGCAGGAGACGGCCGCCTTCGTCAACGGCGACGGTGTGAACAAGCCCAAGGGCTTTCTGACATATCCAACCGTGGCGGATGCGGGTCAGGCCGGCTGAGGGCAGTAAGAGAGGAAGTGGGAGAAGACGGATGACGGCACAGGCCGGCAAGGAAATGCTGCTGAAGATCGAGGGCGCGCCGGGCGTGTTCACGACGGTGGCAGGGTTGAGGGCGCGGACGATCTCGTTGAACGCCAAGACGGTGGATGCGACCGACGGCGACAGCGCCGGGCGGTGGCGCGAGCTGCTGGCCGGCGCGGGCGTGAAGTCGGCGGCGGTGTCGGGGCAGGACGTCTTTCGCGATGCGGCGTCGGACGCCCTAGTGCGCGAGGCCTTCTTCGATCAGGCGGCGAAGCGGTGGCGGCTGATCGTGCCGGACTTCGGCGTGCTGGAGGGGCCCTTCCTGGTGGCGGCGCTGGAATACGCCGGCGAGCACGAGGGGGAGGCGACGTTCGCGCTGAGCCTGGCCAGCGCCGGGGCCATCGGGTTCAGCGCGATATGAACGGCGTGCGGGGCGAGGCCGCGGTGATCCTGGCCGGCGCGCGGCGTCGGGCCTGTCTGACGCTGGGGGCGCTGGCGGAGATCGAGACGGGGCTGGGCGTCGACGGGATGGCGGCGGTCGCAGAGCGAATGAAGACGCTGTCGGCGCGGGATCTGATGGTGGTGCTGGCGGCGGTCTTGCGCGGCGGCGGTGAGGTCGAGCCGGAGGTGGCGGCGGTCGATCCGCGCGAGGCGGCGGTGGCGGTGGCGCAGGCGTTTGCGGCCGCTGCACGATGACGCCGTGGGGCGAGATGTTGCGGCTGGCGGCGGCGATGGGCGTGGCGCCCGAGGCGTTCTGGCGGCTGTCGCTGAGGGAGTGGCGGATGTTGACGCAGGCGCCGCGCGGCACGGCGCCTTTGGGACGCGAGGGGCTGGCGCGATTGATGGAGGGTTGGCCGGATGGCGGATGAGTTCGGGCGAGACGGGATCGATCAGGTCGCGGTGAGAGCGGCCGAAGCCGGGGCGGCGCTGGAGGCGTTGAAGGCGCCGGCGCAGGAGGCGGCGGACGCCATCGAGGCGGCGTTTGGGCGGGCGGGCGACAGCCTGACGCGATCGCTGGCGCGGGCGGCGGCGGACGGGGAGGTGTCGCTGGCCGAACTGGCGCGGGCGGTGCTGAACGCCGTCAATGCGGCGGCCGGAGCGAACGGCGGCGGGTTGAGCGCGGCGATCCAGTCGGTGATGTCCAGCTTCGGCGGGGCGCGGGCGGACGGCGGGCTGGTGCTGGGCGGTGTAGCCTATCTGGTCGGCGAGCGCGGGCCGGAGGTGTTTCGACCGGCGACGGGCGGAGAGATCGGGCCGGTCGGCGGCGGGGGCGTGACGGTCAATGTGGCGGTGGACGGCGGGGCGCCGGCCCTGCTGCGGTCCGAGGCGCAGATCGCCCAGATGCTGGCGCGGGCCGTCAGCCTGGGCGCCAGGCGGATGTGAAAACGCCGCCCCGTCGAGGACGGGGCGGCGCTGAGGTCGATCGGCGATGAGGCTTATTCGCCCTTGGGGTTCGGGCCGAAGCGGTTTTCGCCCTTCTGGCTGTCGGCGATGCCGATCCACAGCAGGAAGGCCAGGCCCAGCAGACCGGCGATGGCGAACAGGCCGATGGCCGGGCCCATCAGGGCGAAGACGGCGGCGGGATTGCTCTCGTAATAGTCCTCGGCATAGCCGTTGGCGACGGCGCCGGCGATCATCATGGCGAAGCCGGCGACGAAGGCGATGACCGAGCCGACCCAGGGAATGGCGATCAGCCAGCCGGTCTTGCCCATGTCGTGAAGGCGCTTCACCGAAATGGCCAGGTTGGGCCATATTAGGACCAGGCCGAACAGGTTGATGATCGGGATCCAACTGATGACGACGTTGACGCCCAGCAGGATCAGCCAGCCGATCCAGAAATGGCTGCGGCGGATGCGGCCCTCGAAGGACAGGAATAGTTTCTGCCAGTCAAAGCCGGCGACGGCGGTCGAGGTCGAGCTGGCGTAACCGCCGGCGACGCCGGTGGTGGTGGGCGAACCCGCCAGAATCAGGATCTGGGTGGCGGCGGCGCCTTCGGGGACGAAGTCGACGCGGACGCCGGCGGCGGGCACGGCCGGCGATTGCAGCGCGGCCGAGGTGAAGTCGTAACGGGCGCCGTCGTCGCCGCTGATCAGACCGACGCCGGTCGTGGCGTCGTAGCTGAGAATTTCACCGCGCACTGAGATCTCCATGACTGGCGCCAGGTCCGGCGCGACGGCAACATCGCCGACCCGTGCAATCCCAGCAACCCGAAAAGGTCAAGCTGGCCGATCCTGACGCGTTTGTAATGCGGGCGATCCCTTCGGCGGCGCACCGTGGACGTTCGCGTCGGGTTGCGAGGGCAGGAGGCTGATGATGAAGGTGAACAGGCCCCCGACATATGGGACGAGGCCGATCAGGATCAGCCAGCCGCTGAGCCCGACATCGTGGAAGCGGCGGATGGTGACGCAGACGTAGGGAACAATCAGCGCGAAATAGACCAGGGCGACGATGCAGATCCAGGCGACGCCCCAGGCCTCCATATCGTAGCCGGCCTCGGCGTCGAGGACGGCCAGACCGATGATCGGCATGAAGGCGAGCATCAGGATCAGGAAGTGGAACAGGGCGAAGGACCAGTATTCCTTTCGCCGCGCCCGGCCGTGGCCCTCGATATAGAGGTCGGTGATGCAGCGGACGAAATAGCCCCATAGGCCCAGGTCCGGTTCGGGCGGATAGACGGCAGGCGGCAGCGGACCGTCGCGCAGAACCATAAGGCTGAGCGCCTGGTTGTCCTGAACCACGAAATCGACGCGGCGGCCGGGCTCGAGACCCGCGGAGGTCGAGGTGAAGGCGTATCGCTGCAGGTCGTCGCCGCTGATCAACCCCTCGCCGGTCATCGGATCGTAGCTGAGAATTTCGCCGCGCAAGGCCGTGTCTCGCAAAGACGCGGCGTCGGCGCCGCCGCCAAGGTGTGGACCGGGCGGGCGGCATTGCACAACAGGAGAGTGTTGATGGACGCCTTTCACGAGGTGCGCCTGCCTGCGCGGCTGGCGTTCGGTTCGACCGGCGGGGTGGAGCGTCGGACGGAGATCACGACGCTGGCGTCGGGGTTTGAGCGGCGATCGACGCCCTGGGCGCTGGGGCGCAGGCGGTATCTGATCGGGGCGAACCTGAGGTCGCTGGACGACATGGCCGAGCTGGTCGCCTTCTTCGAGGCGCGGCGGGGGCGGCTGTACGGGTTCCGGTTCAAGGACTTCGGCGACTTCAAGTCGTGCGCGCCGGGCGGGGTGGTCTCGGCGGAGGATCAGGGGCTGGGCGTGGGCGATGGGGTTCGGACCGCGTTCGATCTGGTGAAGCGCTACGGCGATGTGGAGCGGCCGATCGCCAAGCCGGTAGGGGGATCGGTGCGGGTGGCGCTGGGCGGTGTCGAGACGACGGCTTTTATGGTCGATCTCGTGACCGGGCGGGGGACGCTGGAGCGCGCGCCGGAGGCGGGTGTCAGCGTGACGGCGGGGTTTCAGTTCGACACGCCGGTGCGGTTCGACAGCGATCAGATCGAGACGACGCTGGAGAGCTTCGAGGCCGGACGGATGGCGGCGGTTCCGCTGATCGAGGTTCGGGTCTGAGCCATGCGCGACATACCGAACGAAATGGCTGCCCGAATCGAGAGCGGGGCGGCGACGCTTTGCCATGTCTGGCGGCTGGAGCGAGCCGACGGCGTGGTAATGGGGTTCACCGATCACGACCGGGACCTGGTGGTGGACGGGGTCGTCTGCCGGGCGGCGAGCGGTTGGACGGCGGGGGCGGGCGAGAGCGCGGTCGGGCTGGCGGCGGGGTCGGTTTCGGCGGCGGGCGTGCTGAATGACGCGGCGATCACGGAAGCGGATGTGGCGGCGGGTCTGTTCGACAAGGCGACGGTCGAACTGTGGCGCGCGGACTGGGCGCGGCCGGATCTGAAGGTGCGTTTGTGGTCGGGGGCGCTGGCGAAGATCCGGCGCCAGGGCTCTTTGTCGCGCTATCGCCCTGCGGGCTGCTTGAGCGCAGGAGGCTTCGTCGCCGAGCTTGAGGGACCCTTGGCGAAGCTGGAGCGAGTGGTCGGGCGGACCTATGGGCGGATGTGCGATGCGCGACTGGGAGACCAGAGGTGCCGGGTCGCGGCGCTGGCGGGGCGGGTCTGCGACAAGCGGTGGGAGACCTGCGTCGGGACGTTCGGGAATGGGGCGAACTTTCGCGGATTTCCGGATGTGCCGGGGGACGACTTCCTGACGGCCTATCCGGCCGGAAGTGCGCGAAACGACGGCGGGAGCCGGCGGTGAGCGGGAGTGCGGTGGTGGTGTCCGCCCGGTCCTGGCTCGGCACGCCGTATCGGCATCAGGCCAGCATCAAGGGCGTGGGCGCGGACTGTCTGGGTCTGGTGCGCGGGGTGTGGCGCGAGGTGGTGGGCGAGGAGCCCGAAGTCTTGCCGGCCTATTCGGCCGACTGGGCCGAGGTCGGCGGGCGCGAGACGCTGCTGGAGGCGGCGGGGCGGTGGATGCGGCCGGTTGCGGTCGATCAGATGCGGGCGGGGGATGTGTTGCTGTTTCGCATGTCGCCGGGGGCGGCGGTGAAGCACTGCGCCATTCTGAGCGACCTCGACGGACCGGAGCCGAGGATGATCCACGCCTATTGGGGACGGGCGGTGGTCGAAAGCTGGATGGGCGTCTGGTGGCGAAGACGGCTGGCGGCCGTGTTCCGGTTTCCTGTCCCCGGTTCGGCCTTGGCGGCGTGCGCCGCCTCGTTGACCGAGGATGACGGAGTTTAAAGGCATGGCGCAAGTCGTTTTGAGCGCGGTCGGGCAGTCGGTCGGCGGGCCGGTCGGGCGGGTGATCGGCTCGACCCTTGGGCGGGCGATCGACAATCGGGTGGTGGGCTCGCTGGGTCCGGCGCGGCAGGTGGGGCCGAGGCTGGAGACACTGAAGGTCCAGGGCACGGCGGAAGGCGCGCCGATGGCCTGCGTCTTTGGACGGGCGCGGGTGACCGGTCAGGTGATCTGGGCGGCGCGGTTCCTGGAAGGCAAAAACATGGGCCGGGCGGGCAAGGGCGGTCCGAAGACGACCGACTATGTCTATTCGCTGAGCTTCGCAGTGGCGCTTTGCGAGGGCGAGATCGACGAGGTCGGGCGGGTCTGGGCCGACGGGCGGCTGATGGACATGACCGGCGTGGTGATGCGGGTGCATCGCGGGGGCGAGGACCAGACGGCGGACCCGCTGATCGAGGCGGTCGAGGAGGATGCGCCGGCGTATCGCGGGACGGCCTATGTGGTGTTTGAGAATTTGCCGCTGGGGCCGTTCGGGGATCGGGTTCCGCAACTGAGCTTCGAGGTGTTCCGGCGACCGCGCGGACAGACGGCGCGGCTGGAGGACCGGCTGGAAGGGGTGTGCCTGATCCCCGGCGCGGGGGAGTTCGCCCTGGCGACCGAGGCGGTGGTGCGCCGCGAGGGGCTGACGCGGACGACGGCGGAGAATGCGCACAATGGCGAGGGCCGGGCGGACCTGATCGTGTCGTTGGATCAACTTCAGGCGCAACTGCCGAACCTGAAGCGGGTCAGCCTGGTGGTCGGGTGGTTTGGTAGCGACCTGAGGGCCGGGCATTGCGTCGTGCGGCCGGGGGTGGAGCGGCGCGAGAAGCCGACCGAACCGCGGGTCTGGTCCGTGGCGGGCGTCGCGCGCGATGAGGCCTATGAGGTCAGTCAGGTGGATGGGGCGCCGGCCTATGGCGGGACGCCGTCGGATGAGAGCGTGCGGCAGGCGATCCGCGAGCTGAAGGCGCGGGGGCTCGAGGTGACCCTGTATCCCTTCGTCTTCATGGACTGCCCCGGCTATCCGTGGCGCGGACGGGTGGCAGGCGTGGACGGGTCCGGAGCGACAGCGGAGATCGGGGCGCTGTTCGGCGGGACGGACGGCTGGGGCTTGCGGCGGATGGCGCTGCACTATGCCCGGATCGCGGCCGAGGAGGGGGCGGACGGCCTGTTGATCGGGTCGGAGATGAGGGGCGTGACCTGGACGCGGGATGCGGCCGGCGGTTTTCCGGCGGTCGATCAGTTCCGGGCGCTGGCGGCGGAGTGTCGGACGGTGGTCGGGCCGGGGGTGAAACTGTCCTATGCGGCGGACTGGAGCGAATATTTCGGGCGGCAGTCGGGCGGGGAGGTGGTGTTTCACCTGGACCCGCTGTGGGCCGATGCGACCATCGATCATGTGTCGATCGACTGGTATCCGCCGCTGACGGACTGGAGAGCGGGGGACGGCGGGGTCGATGCGGCGACGTTCGGCGGCGCGGCGGAGCCGGCCTATCTGGCGGCGGGCGTCGCGGGCGGGGACGGGTTCGACTGGTCTTACGCCAGCGAAGCGGATCGGGCGGGGCAGGTGAGAACGCCCATCGTCGACGGGGCGCATGGCGAGGACTGGGTGTTTCGGCCTAAGGACCTGAAAGGCTGGTGGTCGAACCGGCACCATGACCGACCGGGCGGGGTGCGGAGCGCTGTGTCGACGGCCTGGATTCCGGGGATGAAGCCGGTGCGGCTGTCGGAGTTCGGCTGCGCGGCGGTGGACCGGGGCGGCAATGCGCCGAACCTGTTTCAGGATGCGAAGAGCAGCGAGAGCCGACTGCCGCCGGGATCAACGGGCGCGCGCGACGACGCGGTGCAGCGGGCGGCGCTGGAGGCGGTGCTGGGGCATTATGCGACGGCTGAGAACAATCCGGTGTCCGCGGTTTATGGCGGGCGAATGCTGGAGGCGGCGGACGCTTGGTGCTGGGACGCGCGGCCCTATCCGGCGTTTCCGGCGCGGGGCGATGTCTGGGCCGACGCAGGGGCGTGGCGCGCCGGGCATTGGCTGAATGGACGGCTGGCCGGCGACGGGCGCGATCTGGTCGAGGCGGTGCTGGCGCGAGGCGGATTGTCGCCTGACGAGATGGCGATCGAGGGCGTCGAGGGGGCGGCGGCCGGCTATGTCATCGACCGGCCGATGCGGACGCGCGATGCGCTGGAGCCGCTGCTGGCCGCGTTCGACGCCGTGGCGGCCGAACGCGGCGGGAAGGTCGCAGTCCTGGGGCGGGTGGAGACGGTGGTCGAGATCGCTGGCGAGGCGCTGGCCCTGCCCCATGACGGGGCGGCGGAAACGGCGACGCGGACGCTGGAGCCCAGGGCGGGCGAGGCGCGGGTGCGGTTCATCGACGAGACGGCGGACTATCAGACCGGTGCGGTGGTCGTGCGGTCGGACGATGCGGCGGCGACGGCGGGCGGGGTCGATCTGGACTTGCCGCTGGTGTGCGGCGGCGGACTGGCGAAGGCGGCGGCGCAGCGGGCGCTGGATGGCGAGGGCGTGGAGGCGAAGACGCTGGCGCTGGGGCCGCTGGAGGCCTTGCGGCTGGAGCCGGGTGACGGGGTGCGGCTGGAGGGTCGATCGGACGACTGGCGGGTGACGCGTGTCACGTCGGACGAGACGCCGTCAGCGGTGCTGGAGCCGGTGACGGCTCGGCGGGCGGTCGAGGATGACGGCGTCTGGCGCGGGGGCGAGACTCCGACGGTGATCGGGGCTCCTTTCCTGAAGGTGTTGGACTTGCCGCCCTTGATCGGCGGCGAGGCGGACGCACGGCCCTTGATCGCCGTGGCGGCCGAACCGTGGCGGACGATGCGGCTGCATGCGGGGCCGACCGCTGAGACTCTGACGGCGAGGGGTGATGTGGAGACGCCGGCGACGGTCGGGGTGCTGGTCGAGGCGCTTGGGCCGGGGGTGCGGCACCGTTGGGACGAGGCCAACGCCGTGGTGGTGCGGGTCGAGGGCGAGGCGCCGGAAAGCGCGGTCGAGGCGGCGTTGCTGGGCGGCGGCAATGCGCTGGCGGTCGAGATGGCCGTGGGGTGGGAGATCGTGCAGTATCGGTCGGCGGTTTTGGTCGGGCCGGGGACGTGGCGGCTGACGGGTCTGTTGCGCGGGCAGCAGGGGACCGAGGTCGAGATGCGGGCGGGCGCGATGGCGGGGTCCGTCGTGGTGTTTCTGGACGACCGGCTGGTGCGCGCGGAGATGGGGCGGGGCGAGCGAGGACTGCCGCTGGTCTGTCGCGCGGGACCGGCTGGCGCAGCGCCGGGCGGTGCGGGGTTCAGCGAGACTCTGTTCGTGGCGAGGGGCGTACATGATCGGCCGTGGTCGCCGTCTGGTCTGACGGTCGAGACGTCGGCCGAGGGTCTGAAGATTGGATGGACTCCCGCGCGTGCGCCTGTTCGGCGATGGCTGGGATGGGGAACCGACAGCGGTCGATCCGATGCGGTTCCGGCTGCGCGTGTTTGATCATGACCTCTTGGCTCGGACGATGGAGGTCGAGGGGCTGTCGGCATCCTATTCTGCGGCCGACATGGCGGCGGACTTCCCAGAAGGCGTGACAGCGACGGCGCGGATCGCCGTGGCGCAATGGGGTGAGGGGTTCGGGTGGGGCTCAGAAGCAGAGGTGGAGGCGGAAATCCGGCGGGTCTGACGAAATAGGGCCGGTCCAGCCCTTTGCGCGGGGCGGGGCATGGCTTAACTGACGGCCTCTCGACCTTTTTCAGCTGGAGCGACAACGGACGTGGCAGGCGACCCCTACAAGGAACTGGGCGTTTCGAAGGGCGCGAGCGCGGACGAGGTCAAGAAGGCGTATCGCAAGCTCGCCAAGGAGCTGCATCCCGACAAGAACCCCGGCGACAAGATCACCGAGGACAAGTTCAAGCGGGTGACGGCGGCCTTCGACATCCTGGGCGACAAGGAAAAGCGCGCCAAATACGACGCCGGCCAGATCGACGGCGACGGCAACGAACAGTACCGCGGCTTCGGCGGGGGCGGTCGCGCCGGCGGCAGCCCGTTCGGCCAGGGCGGCAATCCGTTCGGACAAGGCGGCGGGCCGGGCGGCCGGGCCAACTTCGAAGGCGTCGATCTGGACGAGTTGTTCGGCATGTTCGGCGGGGGCGGGCGTCAGCGCGGCGCGCGGGACTTCACCTCACGCGGTCAGGACGTGAAGGCGACGCTGGACATCAGTCTGGAAGACGCCATCGCCGGGGCGACTCGGCGGATTCAGTTCTCTGACGGGCGCACTCTGGACGTGACCATTCCCAAGGGGGCGTCGGAAGGCCAGACGATCCGCCTGCGCGGTCAGGGATCGCCGGGGCGCGGGGCCGAGAACGGCGACGCCCTGATCGAACTGAGGATCGAACCGCACCCCATCTACAAGCGCGACGGGGCGGACCTGACCATGGACCTGCCGGTGTCGGTGCCCGATGCGGTGCTGGGCGCCAAGGTGCGGGTGCCGACGCCGGAGGGCGTGGTGCAGATGACGCTGCCGGCCGGATCGAACTCGGGCAAGGTGCTGAGGCTGAAGGGGCGCGGCGCGTTTGCGCAAGGCAGGCGCGGCGATCTGCTGGCGCGGGTGATGGTGACGCTGCCCGATGCGCCGGACGCCGAACTGACCCAATTCGCCGAGGATTGGCGGGCCAAGCGGCCCTATACGCCGGGGCGGTGAGCGCGCTCAAGCCGCGTGAAGCGCGGCAGGGCCAAAGGAAGAGAGCATGAGCACGAAGCCTGATGTGAAGCCGGCGCGGCCGTGGTTTTCGGCGGGGCCGACGGCGAAGCGGCCGGGCTATGCGCTGGGCGGATTGCCGTCCGATCTGCTGGGACGCGGCATCCGCGCGCCGGAGGTGGTGGAGCGGTTCGCGCATGGCCTGCGGCTGACGCGCGAGGTGCTGGAAGTGCCTGACAGCCATGTGATGCTGTATACGCCGGGGTCTGACACAGGCGCGGTCGAGGCGGCGCTGTGGGGGATGCTGGGCGCGCGGCCAGTGCAGGTCGTGGCGTTCGAGAACTTCGGTCTGACCTGGCTGGCGGACGTGAAGGATCATCTGGGGCTGGAGCCCGAGGCGCTGACGGCGCCGTGGGGCGAACTGCCTGATCTGAGCCAGGCCGACTGGTCCAAGGACGTGGTGTTCCCGTGGAACGGCACGACCTCGGGCGTGCGGGTGCCGGACGCCGACTGGATCGCCGACGATCGCGAGGGGCTGGCGATCTGCGACGCGACCTCCGCCGCCTTCGCCATGCCGCTGCCGTTCGACAAGCTGGATGTCGTGACCTTCAGCTTCCAGAAGGCGCTGGGCGGCGAGGCGGGTATCGGGGTGATGGTGCTGTCGCCGCGCGCGGTCGAGCGGCTGGATACATTCCGACCGGATCGGGCGATTCCGAAACTGCTGCGGCTGACCGACGGCAAGGGACGGTTCGATCGGGCGCTGGCGGACGGGGTGGCGATCAACACCTTCTCGATCCTGACCATCGAAGACTGGATCGACGCCCTGGGCTGGGCGAAGGACATCGGCGGATTGAGCGAACTGATCCGGCGGACAGACGCCAACTACGCCGCGTTGGCGCAATGGGTGGAGCGCACCGACTGGATCGCCTTCCTGCCGGATCGACCGGAGATCCGATCGACGACCTCGGTTTGCCTGAAGTTCACCGATGCGCGGATCGCGGCCTTGGACGACAAGGCGCAGAAGGCCTTTGTCATGCGGTTCAAGGCCCTGCTGGAAGGCGAGGCGGCCGTGTTCGACATGGAGCCGCACCGCAATGCGCCGCCTGGTCTTCGACTATGGTGCGGCTGCACGGTCGAGACGGCCGATGTGGTTGCGGCGACGCCCTGGCTGGAATGGGCGTTCGAGACGGCGGTCGGCGAAGTCGGATAAATCCGCCTGACGGGACGACATCGGACGATTCCCTCGCTATAGGCTGCGCCCGCATTCCAGTGCGGAGAGACGGTTTTGGCGAACGTAGCGGTGGTCGGCGCCCAGTGGGGCGACGAGGGCAAGGGCAAGATCGTGGACTGGCTGTCCAACCGCGCCGACATGGTCGTGCGGTTCCAAGGCGGTCACAATGCGGGCCATACGCTGGTCGTGGACGGCAAGGTCTACAAGCTGGCTTTGCTGCCCAGCGGCGTGGTGCAGGGCAAGCCGTCGATTATCGGCAACGGCGTGGTCGTCGATCCTTGGCATCTGGTCGGCGAGATCGAGAAGATCGCCGCCCAAGGCGTGGCGATCAGCCCTGAGATCCTGACCGTTGCGGACAACGCCTGCCTGATCCTGCCCATCCACCCGGCGCTGGACGTGGCGCGCGAGGCGGCGGCCAGCGCGCCGGGCGCCAAGATCGGCACGACCGGGCGGGGCATCGGTCCGGCCTATGAGGACAAGGTGGGGCGTCGCGCCATTCGGGTCTGCGATCTGGCCAATGAAGACGATCTGAAGGTCAAGATCGACCGGCTGCGCTCGCACCACGATCCGCTGCGCGCCGGTCTGGGGCTGGAGCCGATCGACCCCGACGCGCTGCTGGCGCAGTTGCTGGAGATCGCGCCGAAGATCCTGCCCTATGTGAAACCGGCCTGGCGCGTGCTGGACCAGGCGCAGAAGGACGGCAAGCGCGTGCTGTTCGAGGGAGCGCAGGGCGCCTTCCTGGACGTGGATCACGGCACCTATCCCTATGTCACCAGCTCCAACACGGTGGCCGGCCAGGCGGCGTCGGGGTCGGGCATCGGACCGCGCGGCGTGGGTTATGTGCTGGGCATCGTGAAGGCCTATACGACGCGCGTCGGAGAAGGCCCCTTCGCCTGCGAACTGGATGATGAAGTCGGCGCGCATCTGGCGATTGTGGGCCGCGAGGTCGGGGTGAACACCGGCCGCGCGCGCCGCTGCGGCTGGTTCGACGCCGTGTTGGTGCGCCAGTCGGTGGCGATCAACGGCATCGACGGGATCGCCCTGACCAAGCTGGACGTGCTGGACGGGTTGAAGACGCTGAAGATCTGCGTCGGCTATAAGGTCGATGGCGAGGTGCTGGATTATCTGCCCTCGAGCCTGAAGGCCCAGGGCGCGGCCGAGCCGGTGTTCGAGGAGCTGGAAGGCTGGAGCGAAAGCACCGCCGGGGTCCGCAGCTTCAAGGACATCAACGCCAACGCCATCAAATATGTGCGCCGGATCGAGGAATTGATCGGCGCGCCGGTGGCCCTGCTGTCGACCAGCCCCGAGCGCGACGACACCATTCTGATGCGCGATCCGTTCCAGGGCTGAGGCTTTGGAAGGGGCGGCGTGAGGCGGCGGACTACGCAGAAAGACCTATTCAACAGGTCTTAACCCGTCGGCGGTAAGGATAATGGCTCCAATCTCGGAGTCTGATGTGTTCGCCGCAAACGCCAGAACCATAAGCCGCATGGAGCCGTCGCTTCGTCGGGTAGTCATCGTGGACGCCAACCTGTCGTCGGCGCGACTGCTGACGGACATCGTCAAGGGCATGGGTGCGCGCGAGGTCTATTCAGAGGGTGACGAAGAACGCGCGCTCGAGCTGCTGCGTGACGTCGAGCCAGGCGTGATCTTCACAGAACGGTCCGGAGACAAGCTGAACGGCGAGACGCTGGCGCGGCGCATTCGGCGCTCCAGCATGTCGTGCCGCATGTCGCCGATCATCATGGTGACGGGCGAGGCGACCGCTGCGGCGATCAAGGGCGCGCGCGACGCCGGCATCCACGAGTTCCTGAGAAAGCCGTTCACCACGGGCGACCTGTTCAAGCGGGTCGAGAATGTGACGTTGAAGCCCCGGCCCTGGATCGAGGCGGTCGGCTATGTCGGGCCGGATCGTCGCCGGTTCAACTCAGGCGAATATTCAGGCGCCCGCAAGCGCCGCAGCGATGGCGCGGCCGGAGGCGGTCCTGCCGAAATCCGCGATCAGGCGTCGCGAATCCTGGTTTCGGCCATGTCGCAGTTTGAGCAGGATCCGTCGCAGGCGACGCGCGCCATTCGCCAACAGGCCGAGACGCTGAACGGTCTGGCCATCAAGACGGCGGACGCGCGGCTGGCGATGGCTGTGGCGACCCTGCAAGCCTATGTGGCCAGCGGTCAGGTGACGAAGGCGGGACTGGCCCAGCCGATCGGCACGGTGGTGACGGCTGCGAGAGCGGCCAATGAAGCGGCGCCGGTGGCGCGCGCGTCATGATGGATCGTCCGCCGCGCCGTTGAAGGCGCAGCGGACCGACTTGCTTAGGCGTCGACCAGATTCCGCTCTTCAGCGGCGGCGCGCATGGCCTTTTGCAGCTTCTCAAAGGCGCGGACCTCGATCTGACGCACGCGCTCGCGCGAAACGCCGTACTGGCCGGCGAGCTCTTCCAGCGTAACCGGGTCGTCCTTGAGGCGACGTTCCGTGAGGATGTGCTTCTCACGGTCGGTCAGCTCTTCCATGGCCTCTTGCAGCAGGCTCATGCGGATGCCCTTTTCCTCGTCGTCGGCGAGCTGTGTTTCCTGAGACACGGCCGTGTCGTCGGCCAGCCAGTCCTGCCACTCGCTTTCGCCGTCGGCGCGCAGAGGGGCGTTCAGGGAGGCGTCGCCGCCGAGACGGCGGTTCATGTTGGTGACCTCTTCCTCCGTCACGCCCAGTTTGGTGGCGATGGCGGCGAGGTGTTCAGGATGCAGATCGCCTTCCTCGAAGGCCGAGATCTGGCTCTTGGCCTTGCGCAGGTTGAAGAAAAGCTTCTTCTGCGCCGCGGTGGTGCCCATCTTCACGAGCGACCAGCTGCGCAGGATGTATTCCTGGATCGAGGCGCGGATCCACCACATGGCGTAGGTCGCCAGGCGGAAACCCTTGTCGGCGTCGAATTTCTTGACGGCCTGCATGAGGCCGACGTTGCCCTCGGAAATGACTTCGCCGATCGGCAGGCCGTAGCCGCGATAACCCATGGCGATCTTGGCCACGAGACGAAGGTGCGAGGTGACGAGACGGTGGGCGGCTTCGGGGTCCTGGTGCTCGGACCAACGCTTGGCGAGCATGAACTCCTCATCCTTGGTGAGCATCGGAAACTTGCGGATTTCCGTCAGATAACGCGACAGGCCTTGTTCAGGCGACATCACCGCGAGCGTACTATTGGCAGCCATATACAGGTCCCTCCGACCGTCTTGAACGAGCGGGCTCTTCGTCATCGGCCACGGTGTGTGCGCCGACGTCTCACCCCTCAACCGGTAAAGTAGCGATGGGTTGCCGCCATTTTTAGAGGCGGATCGTCACACGAAAGCGTGACCGTGGCCCTGGCGCCACTCGCGCCGATCGACGCCCTATATAGAACTTTGTCAGTTGCTATTCAAGACCGGCCTAGACGGGCGGCTGTTCAGAGTTCGGCGAGCCGTGTTTCGAGACGCTGCATGTCGTACGGCGGCGCGGTCTCGAAGCGAAGCACCTCGCCCGTGCCAGGCTGGACAAAGCCCAGGACGGCGGCGTGGAGGGCCTGACGCTCGAGGGCCGCTTCTGCGATGGCGGTGCGAACGGGAATGGCTGGACTGCCTGAGCCATAGGTCGCGTCGCCAAGGATGGGCGCGCCTTTGGACGACAGGTGGACGCGGATCTGATGGGTGCGGCCGGTGTGCAGGGTGCAGGCGACACGCGCAGCCATGGGTGCGCCGCCAGCTTTTGCGGGCTGCCCGAAGGTCGCTTGGACGACATAGTCGGTGATGGCCTCGCGACCGCCGGCCTTGAGGACCGCCATCTTCTTGCGGTCGCCGGTGGAGCGCCCGATGCGGGTGTGGATACGGCCGGTCGCGGGCGACGGCGCGCCGCGTGTCAGGGCGATGTAGGTGCGCTCGATGTCGTGCGCAGCGAACAGGGCGGAGAGGCCGGCGTGGGCGCGGTCGGTCTTGGCGGCGACCATGACGCCGGAGGTGTCCTTGTCCAGCCGGTGAACGATTCCGGGGCGGGCGACGCCGCCGATGCCCGAGAGGCTGTCGCCGCAATGGGCCAGCAGCGCATTGACCAGGGTGCCGTCGGGCGTGCCGGGCGCGGGGTGGGCGGCCATGCCCGCAGGCTTGTCGATGACGATAAGGTCGGCGTCCTCGTAGAGAACGGTCAGGGGAATGGCCTGGGGCTGGGGCGTGGCCGGCGCGACGGGCGGCAGGGCGACGGCATAGAGGCCGGGCTGGGCCTTGGCGGAACCGCCGGTCAGGACCGCGCCATCGCGGCTGACAGCGCCCTCGGTCAGCAGGGCCTGAAGTCGAGCGCGTGACAGGGTGGGGAAGGCGCCGGCCAAGGCCTTGTCCAGGCGAACGCCGGCCACGTCGATGCGAGCCTCCAGCACCTCGGCGGGGGCGCCGGTCGCGGGGTCTTCGTCTTCGTCGATCAGATCTTGGGCGGACACGTCGTCTCCCTAGCACGACCGGCCGCTTGCGCGAGGGGCGCGGGTGAGGCGATAGTCAAGCTTGGGGGCGTAGGGGACATCCGATGAAGCGGTTGATGATCGCCGGGGGCGCGTTCGCCGCGGCGGCGCTGCTGAGCAGCTGCACCACCATGAGCAAGGACGAATGCCTCGCCGGCGCTTGGGGCGAGAAGGGCTATGCGGACGGGGCGTCGGGCTATCCGATGACGCGGCTGGACGACCACGCCAAGGCCTGCGCCAAGTTTCAGATCGCAGCCAATCCGGCCGCCTATGGCTCGGCGCGTGAGGATGGCTTGCGGACCTACTGCACCTTCCAGCGCGGCTGGGAGGAAGGGCGGGCGGGCAATGCCTATTATGGCGTCTGTCGGCCCGAGGAGGAGCAGGCGTTTCTGCCGGCCTATCGTGACGGCCGAATGCTGCATGAGGTCGAGGACACGTACGAAACGGCGGAAAGCGCCTTGAACAGCGCTGAGGCCCGGATCGAGAACCGCGAAGACAAGCTGGAGGCCAAGGAGCGCGAACTGCGCGGCGAAGGCCTGACGGACGAGGAGCGGGAGCGCATTCGTGACCGCATCCAAGAGGTCAGAGGCGAGATCCGCGATGCGCGTCGCAATGCCCGGGAGGCCCGCGACGCGCTGGATCAGGCGGAATGGGACGTTCGACGGGTACGGCGCGAACTGAGCGGCCGCTACCCGGTCTAAACGACGGTCCTAGGCGGCCTTGACGGCGGCGCCGCGGAAGGACGGATCCAGGTCGCCCGAGGCGTAGCGCTTCGCCATCTGGGCGGTGGAGAGGGGACGAATCTTGGAGGCCTGACCCTCGCAGCCGAACTGCTGGTAGCGCTCCATGCAGAGCTTCTTCATCGCCTCCTTGGCGGGCTTCAGATAGTAGCGCGGATCGAACTCGCCCGGCTTCTCCATCAGGGCCTTACGGATGGCGCCGGTGATGGCCATGCGGTTGTCGGTGTCGATGTTGACCTTGCGCACGCCGTGCTTGATGCCGCGCTGGATTTCCTCGACCGGAACGCCCCAGGTCTGGGGCATTTCGCCGCCGTACTGGTTGATGATGTCCTGCAGATCCTGCGGCACCGACGACGAGCCGTGCATCACCAGGTGGGTGTTGGGCAGGCGGCGATGGATTTCCTCGATCACGTTCATGGCCAGAACCTCGCCGTCCGGCTGACGCGTGAACTTGTAGGCGCCGTGGCTGGTGCCCATGGCGATGGCGAGGGCGTCGACCTTGGTGGCGGCGACGAAATCGACGGCCTGATCCGGGTCGGTCAGCAGTTGCGAGTGGTCCAGCTTGCCCTCGAAGCCGTGGCCATCCTCGGCCTCGCCCATGCCGGTCTCCAGCGAACCCAGCACGCCCAGTTCGCCCTCGACCGAAACGCCGCAGGCGTGGGCCATTTCGGTGACGCGACGGGTAACGTCGACGTTGTATTCATAGCTGGCGGGGGTCTTGGCGTCTTCCTCCAGCGAGCCGTCCATCATCACGCTGGTGAAGCCGTATTGGATGGCGGTGGCGCAGGTCGCCGGGCCGTTGCCATGGTCTTGGTGCATGCAGACCGGGATGTGCGGATAGAGCTCGGCCAGGGCGTCGATCAGCTTGGCCAGAACGATGTCGTTGGCGTAGTTCCGGGCGCCGCGCGAGGCCTGGATGATGACGGGGGCGTTGACCTCATGGGCCGCCTCCATGATCGCCAGGCCCTGTTCCATATTGTTGATATTGTAGGCGGGCAGGCCGTAATCGTTCTCTGCCGCGTGGTCGAGCAGCTGTCGCAGCGTGATGCGCGCCATTGGGTAGTCTCCTGAGCCGAATAGTCTTTTTGGTTGGGTGAGAGATTAGACGCCGGACAGCGTGAAGTCACGACGTGTTACAGCCGTTTCAACGCCGATTTCAAAGACAGGATGCCGGCGTGACCCGCCTGCATCGCTGAGCCTTAGGCGCGCAAGGCCTCGACACCGGGCAGGGGTTTGCCCTCCATCCATTCCAGGAAGGCGCCGCCGGCGGTGGACACGAAGGTCAGGTCTGCCGCGACGCCGGCATGACCGACGGCCGCGACCGTGTCGCCGCCGCCCGCAACCGCGATCAGGGCGCCGGCCTTGGTGCGCTCGGCGACGTGCTTGGCGGCCGCGACGGTGGCGGCGTCGAAGGGCGGCACCTCGAACACGCCCAGCGGGCCGTTCCAGATCAGGGTCTTGGAGCCGTCAATGGCGGCGTTCAGGCGCGCGACGGTGTCGGGGCCTGCGTCCAGGATCTTGTCGTCAGCGGACAGGGCCTCGCCTGTCTTGACGGTGCGGGCGTCGGCGCCGGGCTTGACCTCGGTCGCCACCACGACATCGACGGGCAGCAGGATGTCGCAGCCCTTCGCCTCGGCTTCCGCCAGGATTTCGCGCGCCGTGTCCGCCATATCCTTTTCGGCCAGCGAACCGCCGATATCGACGCCTTGGGCATAAAGGAAGGTGTTGGCCATGCCGCCGCCGATGGCCAGCGTATCCAGCTTGCCGACCAGGTTCTTCAGCAGATCCAGCTTGGTCGAGACCTTGGAGCCGCCGACGATGCCGACGACCGGCTTTTGCGGATTGCCCAGCGCCGCGTCGAGCGCATCGAGTTCACGGCGCATGGATTCGCCGGCATAGGCCGGGATGTGGTGGGCGACGCCTTCGGTCGAGGCGTGGGCGCGGTGCGCGGCCGAGAAGGCGTCGTTGACGTAGAGATCGCCGAGATCCGCCAGCTTCTGGGCGAAGACCGGATCGTTGGCCTCTTCCGCCGCGTGGAAGCGCACGTTTTCCAGCAGGACCACGCCGCCCGCGTTCAGATCGCGAATGGCCTCCACGGCGTCAGGGCCGATGCAGTCGTCGGCGAAGCGGACGGGGGCGCCGAGCAGCTCTTCCAGCGGCTGGACGACCGGCCTCAGGCTCATCGACGGAACGCGCTGGCCCTTGGGGCGGTCGAAGTGGGCCAGCAGGGCGACCTTGCCGCCGGCATCGCGCAGGCGCTGGATCGTCGGAAGGGCGACCCGGAGCCGGGTGTCGTCGGTGACTTTGCCGCCCTCCATCGGGACGTTGAAGTCCACGCGGACCAGGGCCGTCTTTCCGGCGAGATCCCCGTAAACTTTTTGGGCGTCGTCGAGGGTGCGGAAGGTCATGACATTCTCCATCCGCTCATCCCCGCGAAAGCGGGGGCCCAGTCCTTTTGCGTGGCGCGAGGGCTGGGATCATGAGCGGCGCAAGTGGGTTGGGCCGGATCGCCCAAAGAACTGGGTCCCCGCTTTCGCGGGGATGAGCGGAATGAAGAAAGCTTACAGGAACTTCGCCATCTGCAACGCCGTGTCGCTCATGCGCGTCGCGAAGCCCCATTCGTTGTCGTACCAGCTCAGGACGCGAGCCAGCTTGCCATCGACGACCTGGGTCTGGGGCAGGGCGGCGGTGGAGGAGGCGGCGATGTGGTTCAGGTCGTGCGAGACCAGCGGGTCGGTCGTGGTGAACAGGACGCCCTTCATTGGGCCGTCGGCGGCGGCCTGAAGTGCGGCGTTGATCTCTTCGACCGTGACTTCGCGGCCCGCGACGACCTTCAGATCCACGACCGAGACGTTCGGGGTCGGGACGCGGATCGACGAACCGTCCAGCTTGCCCTTCAGCTCCGGCAGGACCAGACCCAGGGCCTTGGCGGCGCCGGTCGAGGTCGGGATCATCGACAGGGCCGCGGCGCGGGCGCGGTACAGGTCCTTGTGCATCGTATCCAGCGTCGGCTGGTCGCCGGTGTAGGAGTGGATGGTGGTCATATAGCCGCGCTCGATGCCGAACAGGTCGTTCAGCACCTTGGCGACGGGGGCCAAGGCGTTGGTGGTGCACGAGCCGTTCGACACGACGATGTCGTCGGCGGTCAGGGTCTCGTGGTTGACCTTGTAGACGATGGTCTTGTCGGCGTTGTCGGCGGGCGCCGAGACCAGGACGCGCTTGGCGCCGGCCTTCAGGTGGGCGCTGGCCTTGTCCTTGGAGGTGAAGATGCCGGTGCATTCGAAGGCGATGTCCACCTTCAGCTCGGCGTGGGGCAGATTGGCGGGATCGCGCTCGGCCGTGACCTTGATCTTGCCCGTGCCGACGTCGATCCAGTCCTCGCCCGAGGTCACCGTGCCGGGGAAGCGGCCGTGGACCGAATCGTAGCGGAACAGGTGGGCGTTGGTCTCGACCGGACCCAGATCGTTGATCGCCACCACCTCGATGTCCGTGCGGCCATGCTCGATGATCGAGCGAAGGACCAGACGGCCAATGCGGCCGAAACCATTGATGGCGACGCGAACGGTCATGGGAAGCTCCTCTGAACGGTGGGGTGTTGTGCGCTACATATAGGTTGGCGTCTCAATGGAGCGGTCGGGGGCGGGTTTCAACCCCGCGCACGTAACATGATGTGATGGACGGTTACGCTTCGAAAACCGTCTGCGTCAGCTTGAGGTAAGAAACACCCCGGGCGAGGTTCTTTTCCAGCTGTTGCGCAAAATTATTGCGACAGGGGTTGTGCGTCTCCAGCGGCTATGGTTTCTTGGCGTCAGAACAGGGAGCCGCCCGTGGCCACGATGACGCGCGACATGACGAAGGGACGCACCGCCAAGGCGGTCGCAGCCGTTCGCGCGCCTGTCGGCCTGGAAAGCCCCGTATTCCTCATTACCCTCGTACTTCTCGGCCTGCTTACGCAAGCGGCGTGGATGCACGCGACCTGACCTTAGACATATTCAGGATCGCCTCGCACCACCCCGCCTCCGAAAGGAAGCGGGGTTTTTAGTGCGCGGCGGTTCGAAACGAACCGGACCGATGACGCAAGATTCTACCTCCCAGTCCAGAAAGCCCAACGCGCGCAGCGCGGCGGTGACGGCCGGCCCGAACCGGGCCGCCGCCCGCTCATATCTGCGCGCCGCCGGCATGCAGGACGCCGACTTCGACAAGCCGATGATCGGCATCGTCAACACCTGGTCGACGGTCACGCCGTGCAACATGCACCTGGACCGCCTGGCCAAGGACGTGCGCGCGGGCATCATCGCGGCGGGCGGCTATCCGGTCGATTTCAACACCATCGTCGTGACCGACGGCATTTCGATGGGCACGGCGGGCATGAAGGCGTCGCTGATCAGCCGCGAGGTCGTCGCCGACTCCATCGAGCTGGCCATCGAAGGCCACCAGCTGGACGGCGTGGTCTGCATCGTCGGCTGCGACAAGACGATCCCGGCGGCGGCCATGGCCCTGGCGCGGATGGATATCCCTGGCCTGGTCTACTACGGCGGCACCATCATGCCGGGCGTGATCGGGACGAAAGAGGTCTCGGTCCAGGAAGTCTTCGAGGCCATCGGCGCCCATTCGGCCGGCGCCCTGGACGACGAAGGGCTGAAGGCGGTCGAGCAGGCCGTCTGCCCCGGCGCGGGGGCCTGCGGCGGTCAGTTCACGGCCAACACCATGGCGATGGCCCTGTCGGTTATGGGTATCAGCCCCATGGGCGCCAACGACGTGCCCGCCGTCGATCCGAACAAGGCCGCCGAGGGCGAACGTTGCGGCCGGCTGATCGTCGAGCGCGTCTTCTCCGGCGACACGGCCCGCAAGTACATCACCCGCGCCAGCCTGAAGAACGCCGCCGTCGCCGTCTCGGCCTCGGGCGGATCGACCAATGCGGTCATGCACCTGACGGCCATCGCGGCGGAGGCCGGCGTCGAGTTCGGCGTCGAGGACTGCCACCAGGCCTGCGTCGAGGCGCCGGTCATCTGCGACCTGAAGCCGGGGGGCCGCTTCCTGGCCTCGCACCTGTTCGCCGCCGGCGGCACCCGTCTGGTCACCCAGCGGATGGCTGAGGCGGGCAAGATCGTGAACACCCCCACCGTGACCGGCCGCAGCCTGTTCGCCGAGGCGGCCGAGGCCGAAGAGACGCCGGGTCAAGTGGTGGTCACCACGTTCGACACCCCTGTGATGGATCGCGGCAGCTTCGCCGTCATCTATGGCGACGTCGCTCCCGAAGGCGCGGTCATCAAGCTGACGGGCCACAAGGTCGATACGTTCGAAGGCCCGGCCTGCGTCTTCGATTCAGAGGAAGACGCCTTCCACGCCGTTCAGGACGGATCGGTCGGCGAAGGCGACGTGATCATCATCCGTTACGAAGGGCCCAAGGGCGGTCCGGGCATGCGCGAGATGCTGCAGGTCACCGCCGCCCTGAAGGGTCGCAGGATCGACAACGTCGCCCTGCTGACCGACGGCCGGTTCTCGGGCGCCAGCTACGGCTTCGTCGCCGGACACGTCTCGCCGGAAGCCGCCGTCGGCGGGCCGATCGCTCTCATTCGCGATGGTGACCGCATCACCATCGACGTCACCAACCGCCGCATCGACGTCAACGTCGATTTGGCGACGCGCCGGGCGGGCTTTACGCCCCACGTAGTCCGCCCGGCGCGAGGTGTCTTCGCCAAATACCGCGCCTCGGTCGCCTCGGCCGCCCAGGGCGCCGTCACCATCCCCAACCCGCCGCCGGCCCAAGTCCCGGCAAGCCACAAAATCAACGCTGCTCAGGACGCCTGACCCATGGCCATCACCATCTACACCAACGAAGACATCAAGCCGGGCGCCATCGCCGGCCAGCGCATCGCCATCATCGGCTACGGCTCGCAGGGTCGTGCCCATGCGCAGAACCTGAAGGACAGCGGCCATGACGTGGTCGCCGGCGTCCGTCACGGCGGCACGGGCTGGAAACACGCCACCGCCGACGGCGTGCCGACCGCCGAGCCGGCCGAGGCCGTCAAAGGCGCCGACATCATCGCCATCCTGACCCCCGACATGGTTCAGGGCGACGTCTATCGCGACATCATCGAGCCGAACGCCAAGGAGGGCTCGGCCCTGCTGTTCGCTCACGGCTTCTCCATCATCTACGAGCGCATCACCCCGCGCGCCGACATGGACGTGATCCTGGTCGCGCCGAAGGGACCGGGCGATCTGGTCCGCCGCGAGTTCCAGCGCGGGCGCGGCGTGCCCAGCCTGTTCGCCGTCGAGAAGGACGCGACCGGCAAGGCGCGCGACCGGGCCATGGGTTACGCCAAGGGCAACGGCGGCGCGACCGGCGGCCTGCTGGAAACCACCTTCCGCGAAGAGACCGAGACCGATCTGTTCGGCGAACAGGCGGTCCTGTGCGGCGGCGCCAAGGAGCTGGTCATCCAGGGCTTCAACACCCTGGTCGAGGCCGGCTACCAGCCCGAGATCGCCTATTTCGAATGCCTGCACGAGCTGAAGCTGATCGTGGACCTATTCTACGAAGGCGGCATCTCCAAGATGCACCACTTCATCTCCGAGACGGCCAAGTACGGCGCGGTCGCCAGCGGCCCGCGCGTCGTGACCGAAGAGACCAAGGCCCGCATGAAGACCATTCTGGACGAGATCCAGGACGGCACTTTCGCGCGCAACTGGATCGCCGAGAACGAGGCCGGCAAGCCGCAATACGAGGCCTGGCTGAAGGCGGACCGCGAGAGCCAGATCGAACAGGTCGGCGCGCGTCTGCGCGAACGCATGGCCTGGCTGAACACGCCCAAGGCTGAAGCGGCCTGATCGCCGCCTGAACGACCGGATGACCCTGATGACCGCCGCCGCCTTCAAACCCTCAGCCGAGACCGCTCCCCAGTCGGGTGCGCGTCTGCTGGTCTCCACCCTGGAGCGGCTGGGGGTGGAGGTGGTGTTCGGCTATCCGGGCGGCGCCATCATGCCGGTCTATGACGCCCTGGCTGGCTCCAAGCTGAAGCACATCCTGGTCCGCCATGAGCAGGGCGCGGCCTTCTCGGCCGACGCCTATGCCAGGAAGAGCGGCAAGGTCGGCGTGTGCATGGCCACCTCCGGCCCCGGCGCCACCAATCTGGTCACCGGCATCGCCAATGCGATGATGGATTCGGTGCCGATCGTCTGCATCACCGGCAATGTCGCCCAAGGCCTGATGGGCACCGACGCCTTTCAGGAAATCGACATCCTGGGCGTCACCCTGCCGATCGTGAAACATTCGATCCTGGTCCGCTCGGCCGCCGAGGTTCCCGCAGCGATCGAGGAAGCCTTCCATATCGCCGCCTCGGGCCGCCCTGGTCCGGTTCTGGTCGATCTGCCCAAGGATGTGCAGTTCGAGACGACTGCGGACGACTACGGTTTCTCCATTCCCAACGAGACGCCGCGCATCGATTACGAGGCCATCGCCGCCGCCGAGGCCGCAGTCCGGGCGGCGAAGAAGCCGCTGGTCTACATCGGCGGCGGGGTGAAGATCGGCGGGGCGACCCAGGCCCTGCGCGCCTTCGTCGCTGCCACTGGCATCCCCCAGGTCTCGACCCTGAACGCCCTGGGCACCATCCCGACCGATGCGCCCGGCATGCTGGGCATGCTGGGCATGCATGGTACGCGCGCCGCCAACCATGCGGTCCAGGACAGCGATCTGCTGATCGTCGTCGGCGCCCGGTTCGACGACCGCGCGACAGGCAAACTGGCTGAATTCGCGCCGAACGCCCGCATCGTTCATTTTGACATCGACGCCTCGGAAGTCGGCAAGCTGCGCAGCGCCAATGTCGCCGTCGTCGGCGAGCTGCGCGAAGGCGTCGAGGCGCTGACGGCGCGGATGCGGTCGGGCGCCGCCTTGGACATTCAGGCCTGGACTGACGACTGCGCCGATGCGGCCAAAACCGGCGCACACCGCTATGACGCGCCGGGCGAAGGGGTCTATGCCCCGGCCCTGCTGAAGGAAATCTCGGAAGCGGCGGGCGATGACTTCGTCGCCGCCTGCGACGTGGGCCAGCACCAGATGTGGGCGGCCATGCACTGCCGCTTCGCCAGGCCCGAGGCGCACATCACCTCGGGCGGTCTGGGCGCGATGGGGTTCGGTCTGCCCGCAGGCATCGGCGCCAAGCTGGCCGATCCGTCGGCGACGGTCGTCACGATCGCCGGCGACGGCGGCTTCATGATGAACATCCAGGAGCTGGCGACGCTGAAGCGTTATGGCATCCCGTTGAAGATCGTGTTGATCGACAACTCGTCCCTGGGTCTGGTGCGCCAGTGGCAGGAGCTGTTCTTCGCCGAGAACTATTCCGAGATCGACCTGTCCGACAACCCGGACTTCGTGAAGGTCGCCGAAGCCTTCGGCATCGAGGCCTTCCGCATCGATCGCCGCGATCAGGTGTCTGACGGCATCCAGCGCCTGCTGGCCGCCGACGGTCCCTGCCTGGCCCATGTGGTCATCGACCCCCGAGACAATGTCTGGCCGCTGGTTCCGCCGGGCAAGAACAACGCTGAAATGATGGAGGGCTCCTGAGATGAGCAACACGATCCACATCCAGATCGACCGTGCGGACGGTTCGCTTCAGCGTCTCATCGGCCTGGTGGAGCGCCGCGGCTTCCACATCGACGGCATGGCCTTGGCTGACGAGGGCGCCTTCCGCCGCATCGCCCTGACTGTGCGCGGCCGCGACGCCGGCCGCTGCATGGACAACCTGGGTCGCCAGATCGACCGGCTGTTCGGCGTGCGCCGCATCAGCAACGACATTATTCAATCCGAGGCCGCGTAATGATTACTCCCGAAAGCGCCCGAGTATCGGGCGTATCCCGCACAGAGGAGATCGCCGCCGATCCCAACCGCGTCATCGTCTTCGACACGACGATGCGGGATGGGGAACAGGCTCCGGGCTTCTCGATGAGCGCCCAAGCCAAGGTGAAGATGGCCCAGGTTCTGCGGGACTTGGGCGTCGACGTCATCGAGGCCGGCTTCGCCGCCGCCTCGCCCGGTGACGAGGACTGTATCCGCCGCGTGGCGGGTGAGGTCGAGGGACCGATCTTCTGCTCCCTGTCGCGCGCCAACGAGAAGGATATCGACGCTACCTTCCGCGCCCTGGCGCCGGCGCCGAAGTCGCACCGCCGGTGCCACACCTTCATCGGCACCAGCCCGATCCACCGCTCCGCCAAGCTGAAGATGTCCACCAACGAGGTGCTGTCGACGGCCGTGCGGTCGGTGGAATACGCCCGCAGCCTGTTCGACGACGTCGAGTTTTCGGCCGAGGACGCCTTCCGCACCGAGCCGGAGTTTCTGGCCGATGTGCTGGAGGCTGCCGCCGACGCCGGCGCGCGCACTCTGAACGTCCCCGACACCGTCGGCTATGCGACCCCGGAAGAGGTGCGCGAGCGGTTCGCCGCCTTGGCCGTACGGATCAAGAAGCGGCATCCGCACGTGATCTTCTCGGCCCATTGCCACGACGACCTGGGCATGGCGGTCGCCAACTCCCTGGCCGCCGTCGAGGGCGGCGCGCGTCAGATCGAGGGCGCGATCAACGGCATCGGCGAACGGGCCGGCAACTGCTCGATCGAAGAGGTCATCATGGCGCTGAAGGTCCGTGAGGACCGCTATGGCGTCACGACCGGCGCCGACAGCCGGCATCTGGTGCGCGCCTCCAAGATCCTGTGCGAGATCACCGAGACGGTCATCGCCCGCAACAAGTCAGTCGTCGGCATCAACGCCTTCGCTCACGAGGCGGGAATCCACCAGCACGGCATGCTGGCCGACAGCCGCACCTATGAGATCATGCGGCCCCAGGATGTGGGCTTCGAGGGCAGCTGGTTCGTGTTGGGCAAGCATTCGGGCCGTCACGCCATCGCCAAACGCGCCGAGACCATCGGCCGTCCCATCGAGGGCGAGCGTCTGGCGGCGGTGGTCGCGGGCTTTAAGTCGCGCGCGGATCAGATCGGCGAGATCAATGACGCCGAACTGATCGCCATCATCGACCGGGTCGATGGCGTGTCCGAGGTCGTGGCCCAATATGCCTGATCCCAAGACCCTGTTCGACAAGGTGTGGGACGCCCACGTTGTGCGGCCGGAAACGGCCGACACGCCGGGCGTGCTGTATATCGACCTGCATCTGGTCCACGAAGTCACCAGCCCCCAGGCCTTCAGCGAGATCGAGGCGCGCGGTCTGAAGGTCCGTCGCCCCGACCGGACCTATGCGACGCTGGATCATTCGACGCCGACCATGCCGGCGGGGCTGAATGGTCTGAAACCCTATGTCACCGCCCAGGCCGAGGCTCAGGTTCATGCGCTGGAGCGCAACTGCGCCGCCCACGGCGTGCCGCTGGCGGGGTGGGGGTCGCAAGACCGTGGCGTGGTCCATGTCATGGGACCGGAACTGGGCCTGACCCAGCCGGGTATGACCGTGGTCTGCGGCGACAGCCATACCGCGACCCACGGCGCCTTCGGGGCCCTGGCCTTCGGCATCGGCACGTCCGAAGTCGGCCATGTGCTGGCGACCCAGTGCCTGCTGCAACGCAAGGCCAAGGCCATGGGGGTGACGGTGGACGGAAAGTTGCAGCCTGGCGTGTCGGGCAAGGATGTCGCCCTAGCAGTCATCGCCGCCATCGGTTTCGGCGGCGGCACCGGCTATGTCATCGAATACGCGGGCGAGGCGGTGCGGTCGCTGGACATGGAAGGGCGGATGACCCTGTGCAACATGTCCATCGAGGCCGGCGCGCGGGCGGGCATGATCGCCCCGGACCAGACCACCATCGACTGGCTGCGCGGCCGCAAGCACGTCCCCGCCGACTATGAGGCGGCGACGGCCGAATGGCTGAAACTGGCGACGGATGCAGGCGCGGTCTTCGACAAGGAAGTGACCATCGACGGCGCCGCCATCCGACCGATGGCGACCTGGGGCACGACGCCGGATGCGGGCGCGCCCATCGGCTCGCCCGTGCCGCAACCGCAGTCGGACTCGGATCGCAAGGCCATCGCCTATATGGGCTTCACGGCCGGGGAGGCGACGACGAGCCAGCCGGTGGATGTGGTCTTCATCGGCTCCTGCACCAACGGGCGCCTGCCCGATCTGCGCGCCGCCGCCGAGGTGCTGCGCGGCAGGAAGGTCAAGCCGGGTCTGCGCATGCTGGTGGTGCCGGGGTCCGAGGCCGTGCGTCGCGACGCCGAGGCTGAAGGCCTAGATCAGGTCTTCATCGCCGCCGGGGCCGAATGGCGCATTCCCGGCTGTTCGATGTGCATCGCCATGAACGGCGATTTCGTCGCGCCGGGCCAACTGGCCGTATCCACGTCGAACCGCAACTTCGAAGGGCGTCAGGGCAAGGACGCCCGCACCATCCTGGCCAGTCCAGCGACGGCGGCGGCGACGGCGGTCGCTGGCGTGCTGACCGATCCGCGCGTCTTTCTAAAGGAGGTCGAGCATGTCTGAACCCTTCCAGGTGCTGACCTCCAAGACCGTGACCCTGAGCCAGGCCAATATCGACACCGACCAAATCATTCCGGCACGTTTCCTGACCACAACCACGCGCGAAGGGCTTGGCAAGGCCGCCTTCTATGACTGGCGTTACGAAGACGACGGCTCGGAAAAACCCGAGGCCATTCTGAACCGGATCGATCCGGCCGAGCATCGCATCCTTCTGGCGGGCCGGAACTTCGCCTGCGGTTCGTCGCGCGAACATGCGCCCTGGGCTCTGCTGGACTATGGGTTCCGGGCGGTGATCTCGACCGAAATCGCTGACATTTTTACATCGAATGCGCTGAAAAACGGCCTGCTGCCCATCGTGGTCAGTCAGGCGGTTTGGGACGATCTGGCGTCGCAGCCGGACCAGCCGGTTACGATCGACCTCCAGGCCAATCAGATCCAACGCGGCAATGCCGAACCCGTGCCGTTCGGGGTCGAATCCTTCGCCCGCCAATGCCTGCTGGACGGGGTGGACACCCTGGGCTGGCTGCAAGCAAACATGCCTGAAATCGAAGCCTACGAGCGATCGAAAGAGACCGTAAGATGAGCACCGCCGCCACCAAGACCTACAACATCGTCCTGCTGCCCGGCGATGGCGTCGGACCGGAGGTCACACGGGCCGCGCGTGATGTCTTGCGGGTCATCGGCGACTTCTATGGTCACCATTTCGAGTTCGCCGAGCATCTAATCGGTGGCGCGGCCATCGACGAAACGGGCGAACCCTTGCCCGAGACCACGCGCGCCGCCTGCGTCGCTTCCGACGCGGTGCTGTTGGGCGCCGTGGGCGGACCGAAATGGGATGGCGGCAAGGCGCGTCCGGAACAGGGGCTGTTGGCGATCCGCAAGGCGATGGGCCTGTTCGCCAATCTGCGGCCGTTGCAGGTGTCGCCGGTGCTGGCGCACCGCTCCCCGCTGAAGAAGGAGATCGTCGAGGGCGTCGATCTGATCGTCTTCCGCGAACTGACCGGCGGCGTCTATTTCGGCGAGAAGACCCGCACCGCCGATCGCGCCACCGACCTGTGCGAATACACCGTGCCGGAGATCGAGCGGGTGACCCGCGCCGCCTTCCAGACCGCTCAACAGCGTCGCGGCAAGGTGACCTCGGTCGACAAGGCCAATGTCATGGAGACCAGTCGCTTGTGGCGCGAGGTCGTGACCCGCATCCATGCCGAGGAGTTCCCCGACATCACCCTGGAGCACGCCCTGGTGGACTCCATGGCCATGCACCTGATCCGCAAGCCACGCGAATACGACGTCATCCTGACCGAAAACATGTTCGGTGACATCCTGTCGGACGAGATCTCTGTGCTGGGCGGCTCTATCGGCCTGTTGCCGTCGGCGTCGCTGGGCGCGGGCGGGCCGGGTCTGTTCGAGCCGATCCACGGCTCGGCGCCGGACATCGCCGGTCAGGATCTGGCCAATCCGGTCGGGACCATCCTGTCGGCGGCCCTGCTGCTGCGTCACAGCCTGAAACTGGAGGACGAGGCCGATTCCATCGAGGCCGCCGTCGCCGCCGTCCTGGCGGCCGGCGCCGTGACGGCCGATCTCGGCGGCGCACTGGGCACGCGCGCAGCGACCGAAGCCGTCATCGACGCCATCCGCGCCATCCACTGGGCGGCAGCGCACCGGGTGCAAATGCACTGGGCCTGACGGCTTAAACTAAAGCTGAAAATCATGCCGCTCAGCTTGGCTTTGTCGGCATAAAGAATCTGATATCGGGCCGCAGGATCGCAAGATCGTGCGGCCCTGTTCTTTTTCTCCATGACCGTTGCAAGAAAGTTGCGCCGTTCACGGTCTAGCCCCTTGCGCCTATCGCAAATGCGGTAAAATCTTCGCAACTGCGAGATTGCATAGGGGGTACTAGCTCATGTCGCAGACCACGAAACGACTTACGGGAGCGGCTGCTCTCATACTTCCCACACTCTGTCTGATGGCTGCCGGCGCGGCGAATGCGCAGGACGCCGCGCCCGCCTTGCTTGGCCACCAGGCCGCGCTTGAGCTGGACAGCGCTGGCGCCTCATGGCTCGGCACCTCGACCGCCCTGGTTCTGCTGATGACCCTCCCCGGTCTAGCGCTGTTCTATGGCGGCATGGTGCGCAAGAAGAACGTCATCGCCACCATTACCCAGTCCGTCGGCGTCTTCGCCGTGGTGTCCCTGGTATGGTTCATCGCGGGCTATAGCCTGGCCTTCGGCAAGAACGAGAGCGCCGGCCTTCAGCCCTTCATCGGCAGCCTGGACATGCTGTTCCTGAACGGCGTGTCGCTGAAGACAGCCAACGCCCTGCTGCCGGGCATTCCCGAATTCCTGTTCATCTCCTTCCAGATGACCTTCGCTATCATCACACCGGCGCTGATCACCGGCGCCTTCGCCGAGCGGTTCAAATATTCGGCGCTGTTGTTGTTTACCGCCCTGTGGTCGCTGCTGGTCTATGCGCCGATCTGCCACTGGGTCTGGGGCGGCGGTTTCCTCGGTTCGGCGGGCGTGCTGGACTTCGCGGGCGGCGCCGTCGTTCACGTCAACTCGGGCGTCGCAGGCCTGGTCTGCGCCATCTTCCTGGGTCGCCGTAAGGGTTATGGCACAGAGGTCATTACCGCCCACAACCCTGTCCTGACCATGATCGGCGCCTCGCTGCTGCTGGTCGGCTGGATCGGCTTCAACGCCGGTTCGGCGGGCGCCGCCAACGATCTGATGGGCGTGGCGCTGCTGAACACCATCCTGGCCGCCGCCGCCGCCGCCCTGACCTGGAAAATCGTCGAATATATCGAGAAGAAGAAGGTTTCGCTGATCGGCATGCTGTCGGGCGTCGTCGCCGGTCTGGTCGCCATCACCCCGGCGGCCGGCTTCGTCGATCCCAAGGGCGCAGTCATCATCGGCCTGATCGCCGGTCCGGCCTGCTACGCCTCGTCGGTATGGATCAAGAAGCTGCTGCGCTACGACGACAGCCTGGACGCCTTCGGCATCCACGGCGCGGGCGGCCTGATCGGCGCCCTGTTGACCGGCGTGTTCGCCACGACCGCGATCAACAGCCTGTCGGAAGGCGCCAACGTCGGCGCCCAGGCCCTGGGCCTGCTGTGGACCATCGTCTACAGCGCCGTCGGCACCCTGATCATCCTGTTCATCTGCAAGTTCACCACGGGACTGCGCGTGAGCGAGGCGGAAGAGGCCGCCGGTCTGGACACCTCGCTGCATGGCGAGGCGCTGGAACACTGAGCTGAGACCGGGCGCGGCTCCCAAACCCGTGCCCGGCCTCGACCTCAAATAACGACAACAAGGGGATAGACTATGAAAAAGACCATCATCCGCGCGGCCGCCGCCGCCACGTTCGCCGCAGGACTGATCGGCCTCGCCGCGCCGGCCTCGGCCCAGAGCACCGTCGATGTCGCCTGGAACGTGGGCGCCGTCAGCGACTATGTGTTCCGCGGCTTCAGCCAGACCAGTGAAGACCCCGCCATTCAGGGCGGCGTCGATCTGACCTCGGGCAGTTTCTACGCCGGGGCCTGGGCCTCGAACGTCGATTTCGGCGACGACACCGATGCGGAAGTCGATGTGTACGGCGGCTATCGCACCGAGGCGGGCGGTTTCGCGCTCGATTTCAGCGCGATCGGCTATCTGTATGTCGGGGAGCCGGACGGCGCAGACTATAACTACGCCGAGTTCAAGGCTGCGGCCTCGCGCGCGGTCGGTCCCGCCACCTTTGGCGCGGCCGTCTATTATTCGCCCGACTTCTTCGGTGCGGACAAGGAAGCAACCTATGCCGAGGTCAACGCCGCCTTCTCGCCGACGCCCAAATGGACGGTGTCGGGCGCGCTCGGCAAGCAATGGCTCGACGTCAGCGACGACTACACCACCTGGAACGTCGGCGTCGGCTATGCCCTGACCGACAAGGTGGGCGTCGATGTCCGCTATCACGACACCGATGTGGACGGCGTGCCCGGCGCCGAAGACCGCATCGTCGGCGCGGTGAAGCTCACCTTCTGAGCCACGTCAGTTTGAAATGAGAACGGCCCCGGAGAGCAATCTCCGGGGCTGTTTTCGTATCAGCGGGCGTAGCGGTCGTGGACGGGGTCGTAGCTGTCCCAGACCTTGCCGTCGGCGAGCGACCGCAGCAGCTTCAGATATTCCGCGTGGGTCCAGGCTAGGGGCGTGGCCGAATCCGTATTCTGACCCACGGCGTAATCCTTGGCCGTCGGGTTTCCGACGCCGTCCCAAACCTGTTCCGCCAGCATCAGTCCGCCGTTGGCGAACCGCTCCATGCCGCGCACATAGGTCTGGCGGATGGCGGCGATGTCGGCGGCTGAGGGGGCGCCGTTCACGCTGACGCGAGCCAGCTCATAGTGACCGCGTTCACCCGTGAAGAAGGGCCAGACCCGACCGCGCTGGCCAGGGCTCATTTCCCCGCCGACGCCATAGTTGGCGCCCGTCAGATGATCCTCGCCATAGCCGTCGACGCCATAACGGCGCCAGCCCGGCGTCTTGTCGCTCTCGGGACCGAAGTCGTAGCGAACGCGATAGAGCGGCTCCAGCGACTGATCGTCATAGACAGGCAGGGTTGCCAGGATGTGCGGATCGTCGGCCTTGCGCACCCCATAGCGCACCAGTTCCAGGAAGCCGCCGTCCACGACACGGTCTTCCGCCGGCGCGATCTGGCCATTGGCGGCGCCGATCGGGGCCTTGTCGTTCGGGTTCTCGTTTTGCGTGATGCGGATGAAGTAGCGACCGTCGCCGAAGTCGCCGTTGGTGGTGAACATCCGCTCTTCGATCTTGGACGCATAGCCGTCGGCCGCGATCTGGTAGCGCGTCGCGCCGGCGGCGTCGCCCGAGGCGCGCGCCATTTCGGCCGCCACCGTCAGGCCCGCGACCACGGCGGCGGTCGAGGACGGCGAATAGCCCTGCTGCTCTTCCCAGCGCTCCTGCTGGGTGAAGGGCGGCTTGATCTCCGCGTCGTTCCACATCAGCCCAATCTTGCCGCCATCGACCAGGAATTCGGCCGCCGGTTTCAGCATGGACCGATAGTGTTCGGTCATCTGGGCGTCCGACAGCCAGCCCATCTTCCACAGGCGATAGCCCAGCATGATCGGCATGGCGGTCTGATCCAGCTGGACCGCGACCCACTCCAGCTCGCCGTCCACGTGCGTCTTCTGCAGGAACCAGCCGCCGACGCCGGTGTTGCCCGGCGTGTTCGGGCCGACCTGGACCTGGGGCAGATAGTTGAAGGCCGCCAGCGGCGTCTCCTTGTCGCCCAGCGCCGCCAGAGCCATCGCCACCTGATAGAAGTCGCGCGGCCAAACGGCCTTGTAGCCTGTCGAGGACTTCGACGCGTCCACCGTGTTGCCCCACGGGTTCGACAGTGACGCGATCAGGGCGCCGGCGTGGGTGCGATCCTCCTGCACCTTGAGCATCAGGGCCGAGGCGTAGGCCAGCTTGCCGCCGTCGGTCGCCTGTTCGGCGATGCGCGGCAGTTCGGTCAGGGAGCCGACATAGTCTTCCCAGCCGACGCGCTCGCCCTCGCCGTTGAAGCGGGCCAGCACCTCGTCCAGACCAGTCGCGAAAGAACCGTCCGCAGCTGCGCGCGCCTCAGCTTCGCTGGCGCCGAAGCCGATGACGAAGTCGCGCGTGATCCGGCGGCTTTGGCGCAGACGCGGCAGGGCGCCGGTCATCATGGTGTTGCCGGCCTGATCGCCGGTCGAGACGTAGGTCCAGTCCAGCTTGCCGTCCTTCAGATCGGTCAGACCGTCGGACGTCCCCACGAAACCGACGCTGGCCTTTTCGAAGGCCTCGCTAGGTTTCAGGAACAGGTGGGTGTCGCCCTCCCACGCGTGGAAGCCGTCACGTGTGACCTGACCGCGATCGTCGACGCCGGTATTCGCGATGTGCGGCTCCAGCATCAGATAGGGCGTCACATCGCCCTTCAGCGCCGTGATGGTGACGCGCAGCACCAGGGCGTTGCGGTCGGGGTCGCTGAAGATCTGCTTTTCGATCTGGAAGCGGCCGTTCTTGTCCTGGGTCGTGACACGATAGGCCGGCGACAGCGGACGCCCCTGGGCGTCGACGTGCAGATATTCGGTGCGGCTGGTGGTGTCGTCGCCTTCGACGACCAGACCGTCCTGGGTCACGCCGGCGAAGCGCAGCGCCTTGATCTGGGCCTCATGGATCAGGCCGTACATGGTCTCGGTCAGGACGCCGTCGGCGATGGAATACCAGACCTTGGACACTGCGCCGGTCGGGCCGCCGTCGCGATACTGGCCGTCGACATAGGCCTCGTAAGAGGCTCCCGCGCCGGTCTTGGCCGCGCTGGACCAGACGGGCGGGGCGCCAGGCGCGCCGGGGGCGACGCCCGATTGAGCGCTTGCGACGGAAGCGAGGGCCAGGCCGGCGGCGCCGGCGAGGCAGAAGGTACGGAAGTGACGCATTGTGGTCCTCACGGGTTGCGCGTGGGGGCGGGGAAAAGAAGGAAGGTCAGAGGCACGTCCAGGCGCTGGTTCCAGGACGCTTCATTGTGCTGGGCGCCGGGGAAGACCAGGCTGCGGAAATCGCCGGGGCCGTAGCCGCGACGGCGGAAGCTCTGATCTACCTGGGTCTGGAAGACGGCGTAGAACTGATCCAGCGTCTCGTCGCCCCGGTCGAAATAGAAGCGGTGGTCGCCCGGCGCGGGCAGACCGCGTTCGATCACGCCGGTCCAGGCGGCGACTAGCCGCGTGCGCCAGGCGTCCAGCGCCGCGCCGGGCTCAAGCCCTTCGACCTTCAGCGGCCAATGGGTGGACAGACAGGCGGCGGCCGAAAAGACCTGCGGCCGTTTCATCACTGCATACATCGAAATCAGGCCGCCCATGCTGGAGCCGGCGATCATCGTGTCCTGCGGTCCGCTCAGGGTGCGGTAGGCGCCGTCGATGAAGGGCTTCAACTCCTCGACCAGGAACCGCAGATACGCGTCGGACAAGGACGGGCCGCCGTAGATGGCCTGGACCTCGTCGCGCATGTCGGCGGGCAGGGCGGCGATCATGTCGGCGGGGACATATTCCCTCAGCCGCAGGTCCGTGTTCCAGACCCCCACCACGATCGGAGCCCGCACCTGGCCGCTCGCGATCAGCCGCGTCAGGTGCTCGTCCACGCCCCATTCGCCGAAGTTGGCCGTGGCCGGATCGAACAGGTTCTGGCCGTCGTGCATATAGAGGACAGGCCAGGCGGCGTCGGTCGCCTCATATCCGGGCGGCAGCCAGACCGAGACGTTGCGCGCCTTCACATGGGCCGACGCGACCGCTTCATGCAGCACCAACCGCCCGCCCGCGAGGGCGCCCTCGGCGCGCGCCGCGCAGGCGAAGGGCAGGGCGGCCATGAGGGCCAGAAGACCTCGACGGTTCATCCGCGATGCTCCTTGATCATCAGCGCGCTGGCGGCGGCCAGAACGAAGGAGATGGCGCCCAGCACCAGGGCCCAGATCGCCTGACCATCGAACAGGCTCTTCAGGATCAGGCCCAGAACTGTGGCGGCCAGCAACTGGGGCACGACGATGAAGATGTTGAAGACGCCCATATAGACGCCCATTTTTCGGTCCGGCACCGCCGCCGACAGGATGGCGTAGGGCATGGAGACGATCGACGCCCAGGCGAAGCCGACGCCGACCATCGGCAGCCACAAGAGGCCCGGCTCGCGGATGGCGAAGATGCCGAACAGGCCGGCGGCGCCAAGCATCAGCATCAGCGCATGGGTCGCCTTGCGTCCGATCCGCTTGGCGATGACCGGCAGGGTGAAGGCCGCCAGGGCCGCCACGCCGTTATAGACCCCGAAAAGAACCCCCACCCAGTCCGCGCCCGTGGCGTAGGCGGCCAAGGTGGTGTCGGTGGCTCCGTAATGGACGCGGGTCACGGCTGCGGTGGTGTAAATCCACATGGCGAACAGGGCGAACCAGCTGAAGAACTGAACCACAGCCAGGCCGCGCATCGTCTCGGGCATGCGGAAGATGTCGTTCAGGATTTCGGTCGCGGCGTTGGTGATGCGGCGACGTTGCATCATGCCGACGGCGATCTGCAGCAGACCGAACCCGGCGAAGAAGCCCGCCACGATCAGCAGCTCCTTCTCCAGATCGAGCGCGCCGATCAGCACGAAACCCAGTCCGCCGAGGACGGCGCAGACCAGGCCCGACGTCATCCAGCCCTGGACGCTGCGGGCCGGCGCTTCGGCCTCGACGGGCGCGGTCGGCGCGTCGTCTCGTGCGCGTTCGAAGGCCGCGATCTGTTCGGGGCTGTATTCCTTGGTCGACAGCACCGTCCACAGCACGGCCGAGAACAGGCCGGCGGCGCCGACGTAGAAGGCGATCTTGACCGACAGGGGCACCACGCCCGCCTCGGCGGTCGAGGCGATGTCGAAGACGTTGGACAACAGCCACGGCAGGACCGAGGCGAAGACTGCGCCGGCGCCGATGAAGAAGCTCTGCATCGCATAGCCGGCGGTGCGCTGCTCCTCCGGCAGATTATCCCCGACGAAGGCGCGGAACGGCTCCATGGTGATGTTGATCGAGGCGTCCATGATCCACAGCATGGCTGCGGCGAACCACAGGCTGGGGCTGTTGGGCATGGCGATCAGGGCCAGGGTGGTGGCGATGGCCCCGACCAGGAAATAGGGGCGCCGCCGGCCGAAGCGGGTCCAGGTCTTGTCGCTGAAATGGCCGATGATCGGCTGGACCAGCAGACCCGTCAGCGGCGCGGCGATCCACAGGATCGCCAGGCTGTCGACCTCGGCGCCCAACGTCTGGAAGATCCGGCTGGTGTTGGCGTTCTGCAGGCCGAAGCCGATCTGGATGCCGAAGAAGCCGACGCACATGTTCCAGATCGCCAGGCCGGACAGGCGCGGGCGGTGCGAGAGCAGGGTCATCCGCGTCGCGCCCGACCGACCGGCACGAACCGGATCGCCTGACCGCCGCCGGGGGCCAACGCCAGGGTCAGGGTGTCAGACGACGTCACCTCGCGCTGCTCGATGACGATGTCCTCGCGCTTGCCGCGATAGTCGGCGTTCGGCCCGTCGCGGTAGATTTCGGCCCGATATCGACGGCCGGCGTCCAGGAAGTCGAGGGGAGCCTTCAGCACGCGCGGATGCTCGTCGGTGACGGCGCCCAGGGCCCAGACATCCGTGCCGCGCTGCTTGCGAACCGTGACGACATAGTCGCCCATGGCGGCGTCCAGCGTGCGGCTCTCGCTCCAATCGACCGGCACATCCTTGATGAACTGGAACGGGCCGGGGTTGGCCTCATAGTTGACCAGCAGGTCCGCCGCCATCTGGATCGGGCTGTAGATCACGACATAGAGCGCCAGCTGCTTGGCCCAGGTCGTCTGCACGCCGCCGGGGCTGCGCGTCTCCATGCCGAAGATGCCGGGCGTATAGTCCATCGGCCCGGCCAGCAGGCGGGTGAACACCAGGTTCGGCTCATGCTCGGGCGGATTGCCGGGATTGCCCCAGGCCGAGTATTCCATGCCGCGCTGGCCCTCGCGGCTGATGATGTTCGGATAGGTGCGGCGAAGGCCGGTGTCCTTGAACGGCTCGTGAGCGTTGACGGCGACCTTGTGGCGATAGCCGGCCTCGACCACGCGCATATGGTGCTGCGCCATCGCCTGGCTCTCGTGCCAGGCCATGACCATCTGTCCGTCCGGCCCGGCGACGCGGGCGCCTTGCGCGTCGGCGACATAGCCGGTCTTCACCGAATGGACGCCGAGGCGTTCATACAGGGCCATGGCCGGTTCGAGCTGCTGCTCATAGTGGAAGGCGTTGCCGCCGGTCTCGTGGTGGCCGATCAGCTGCACGCCCCTCGACCGCGCGTGGGCGCAGACCGCCTCGATGTCGAAATCGGGATAGGCCTCGGTGAAGCTGAAGTCCGCGCCGTTGGCGAACCACTGGCCGTCCCAGCCCTTGTTCCAGCCTTCGACCAGAACGCCACCCAGGCCGTGCTTGGCGGCGAAGTCGATGTGTTTGATCGCATTCTCGGTCGTGGCGCCATGCTTGGGCCCGGAGTTCCAGGTCTTCAGGTCCAGGTGCATTTCCCACCAGACGCCGACGTACTTCATCGGCTTGAACCAGCTGACGTCGCCCAGCTTGTTGGGCTCGTTCAGGTTCAGGATCAGGCTGGAATCCAGCAAGCCCGCGGCGCTGTCGGAGATTTGCAGGGTCCGCCAGGGCGTGTTGAACGGCGCCTCGCGCACCACCGCCGCATTGGTCAAGCCCGGCGTCAGCTGAGCGCGGAACTTCGTCTCCTCTGACCGGCGCAGATTCATGCCCGCATAGTCGATGCAGGCGGCCTCGTGGATCGAGACGTGCAGGCCCGACTGGCCCCGAACCGTCATCGGCGTCTGGGCGCTGCCGACAGCATCGATGGGCGTGCGGCTGTAGAGATATTCCTCGCGGTTCCACTCCCAGGCCGGGCACCACAGGGCCTCACCGTTTTCGGCCAGGTTGAACTCGGTGATCTCCGAACCTATCCGGACGGTGGTCAGGCCGGCCTGCTGCGGGAACTCGTAACGGAAGCCCAGACCGTCGTCGTACAGACGGAAGACAACGTCCACGCGGCGCTGCAGGCCGCCGGTCTCGGCATAGGCGACGCGCCATTCGTTATAGTGGTTGCGGATGAACTGCCGCTCGCCCCAAGGCTGCTCCCAGGTGTCGTCGACCGCGATCGGCTGGCCTGCGGTCAGGGTCAGGCCGCGCTCGATGGCTGGTGCGTCGGTCAGCAGGAAGCCCAGCTTGGACGGCGCCACGACGACCCGGCCCTGACGCAGCACCGAATACATCGGCCGCCCGTCATTGTCGGTGAAGGCCTCGACGGTCAGCACGCCGCCGGGCGAGGACGCCCGGGCATGGTTCGGCGCGGTCTGGGCGCGCACGCCCGTCGCCCCCAGAGCCAGGATCGACACGCCGCCAAGGGCCAGGAAGGATCTGCGCTGCATCATGGGAACTCCGTTACGCCGCCTCTTGCCAACCGCCGCGAACGGTGGCTGAAATATTTGCAGAAAATTTTGCAGCTTCACCATGCTGCTGTGAGGATCCGCGACTTTGAGCCGCAAGACCACCCGTCTGGAAGACATCGCTCGCCTGGCCGGCGTGTCCATCGCCACCGCCTCGCGCGCCCTGAACGACAGCCCCGCCGTCAACGATCGCACCAAACAGACGATCTGGAAGCTGGCCAAGGAACACGACTACCCGTTCCGCCGTCACATGCCCGCCGGTCCGATCGGCGCGCAAGGCACGATCGCCCTGGTGGTGCCGCGTCCGCAGGGGCGCGAAGGGCGCCTCAGCGACCCCTTCTTCCTGGAGCTTCTGGCCGGTGTGGGCGAGGCGGCGCGCGAACGCGGCTGCGACCTGCTGATGAGCCATATCTCGCCCGCCAACTATGACGAGCTGTCGGCGGCGCTGAACACCAGCCGGGCGGACGGCGTGATCTTCCTGGGCCAATCCAGCCTGCATTCGGCCTTCAACCGTCTGGTCGACGCCGACCATCGTTTCGTCGTCTGGGGCGCCGAACTGCCTGATCAGGACTATTGCTCCATCGGCTCGGACAACATCTCGGGCGGGCGCCGCGCGACGTTGCATCTGGCGCGGCTGGGGCGAAAGCGCATCGTCTTCCTGGGCGATCTGGATCCGCCCGAGGCCATGCAGCGTCACCGCGGCTATCTGGACGCCTTGAGCCAGAGCGCGTTGGACGTGGACGCCGACCTGATCGTGCCTGCGCATTTCGAGGTCGAATCCGCCGAGGCCGCCGTGGACGCCCTGATCCGACGTGGGCTGGATTTCGATGGCGTCGTAGCCGCGTCCGACCAGATCGCGCTCGGAGCCGTAAGGGCGTTGTTGCACGCCGGCGTCGAAGTGCCGGGCCAGGTCTCGGTCATCGGTTTCGACAACGTCCCGTTCAGCCGCTACTCGCGCCCGGCGCTCAGCACCATCGCCCAGGACACGATGAAGGCCGGTCGGCTGATGGTGTCCAAACTGCTGGATCACGGCGGCGCCGCAGCAGGCCGTTCCGAGCGCGTTCCGACCGAGCTGATCGTTCGCGAGACCTGCGGCGGCTGAACCCGTCATCCGGCGTCGGCGAAGATCAGGCCGGCCAGCGGCCTCAGCGTCGATCCGTCCGTCTCGGTCCAGTTGACCGCCGCGATCCGGCGCGCGCCGGCAGGCGCAGACCAGTCCACGGCCTCGAAGCCCAGGTTGAACACGCACAGCAGACGCTCGCCGCCCTCGGCCCGTTCGAACCGGCGGAAGACCACCAGGTCGCCCGCGCTCTCGATCTCCAGCCCGCCGGTCCGCAGCGCCGGATGGGCCTGACGCAGGGCGATGATGCGGCGCGCGGCGTGCAGGATCGAGGTCGGGTCCGCCTCCTGCGCATCCACGGCCAGCGACAGATGGCGCGGATCGACCGGCAGCCAGGGCTCGACTGTCGAGAAGCCGGCGTTGGGCGCCGAGGCCACCCAGGGGATTGGCGTGCGGGCGCCGTCGCGGCCCAGTGTCTCGGGCCAGTTGGCGATGGCCTCGGGATCGACCAGCCGCTCGAACGGCACCTCGGCCTGAGGCAGGCCCAACTCTTCGCCCTGATAGACGAAGACATTGCCGCGCAGGCACATCAGCAACAGCAGGGCCATTTCTGAGAAGGCCTTCTCGTCCCGGCCCTGGGCCCAACGCGACACGGCGCGCGGCGCATCGTGGTTGGAGAAGGTCCAGGACGGCCAGCCCTCGCCCTGGTGATCCGGCCACATTCCATCGCCCACGCCGATCAGTTCGCTCTTCAGCGTATCGGCATAGAGATAGAGGAAGCCGTAGGCCGAGTGCAGACGGTCGTTCCCGGCGGTGAACTCCTTCATCTCGCGGTCGGCGTGATCGCCGCCGACCTCCGCCACCGTGAACCGGCCTTCATAGCTGTCGGTCAGGGCGCGGATGCGGTTCAAGAAGCCGATGATGTCCGGGTGGGACTGGTTGTAAATCTTGTCCTGGAAGTCGAACGGCCGCGTGCGCTTCTTGCCGTCCTGGATCGGCGGATTGTCGCGCAGGGACGGATCGTGGATGGCGAAGTTAATCGCATCCAGGCGGAAGCCGTCCACTCCCCGATCCAGCCAGAACCGCGCCGCTGCGATCAGCGCGTCCTGAACCGCCGGGTTCCTGACGTTCAGCTGAGGCTGGGAGGCCAGGAAATTATGCATGTAGTACTGGCCGCGCCGCGCGTCCCAGGTCCAGGCCGGGCCGCCGAACACCGACTGCCAATTCGACGGCGGCGAGCCGTCCGGCTTGGCGTCGGCCCAGACATACCAGTCGGCGTGGTCGCCGTTGCGGCTGGCGCGGCTGTCGGTGAACCAGGGATGTTCGTCCGAGGTATGTGAGAAGACCTGATCGATGACGACCTTTAGCCCTAGGGCATGGGCGCGCGCGATCAGGGCGTCGAAGTCGGCCAAGGTGCCGAAGATCGGATCGACGTCGCAGTAGTCCGACACGTCGTAGCCGAAGTCCTTCATCGGCGACGTGAAGAAGGGCGACAGCCAGATGCCGTCGACGCCTAGAGAGGCGACGTGGTCGAGGTGCTGGGTGATCCCCTTCAGATCGCCGACGCCGTCGTCATTGGAGTCGGCAAAGCTGCGCGGATAGATCTGATACAGCACCGCGCCGCGCCACCAATCGTGAGCCAATGCGGGGGCGGCGTCAGCCGTGGAAAGATCGAGGGGCAGGGCAGTCACGGCACGCTCTTGCAAACGAGGTAATCGAGGGGGGGCACGCGAACGGCGACGCTGGCGGGTGCGGAGGATTCGGGTGCGCAATCGCCGCGCAGAGCTTGCCACCGCAGCGAGCCGGGCTCCACCTCGGCTTGAGCAGCGGCGGGCGCAGTGGAGGTGTTGAACAGGGCCAAGACCTCCGATCCGTCCTCGCCGATGCGAGACATTGCGAACAGACCAGGCTTGTCGCCATAGGCGCGCACGACTTGACGGCCGCGTCGCAGGGCCGGCTCTGCGGCGCGGATGCGGGTCATCTCTGCGATCGCCTGGTATAGAGGGGCGTCCGTGGAATAGGCCGGCTGGCGACCGCCGACGGGCGTCTCGTTCGCATAGACCGGCGTGCGGCTGGGCCACATGTCCTGGCGCGAGTTTCCGTATCCGCCCGCGCCGGCGAAGCCCTGTTCATCCCCGTAATAGAGCGTGGGCACGCCCCGGCTGAACATCATCAGGGCATGGGCCAGTTTGATGCGCGCCAGCACCTCGGCGTCGTCGGCGTTCGGATTGGCCTGTTTCACGAAGAAGCCGACCCGGCCCATGTCATGGTTGCCCAGGAAGGTCGGCAGGATGGCGGCGGTCTCGGCGCCCTTGTCATAGATCGTGTCGGCGTCGAACAGCTTGGCCAGGGCGTCGGTCCCGACCTTGCCAGACGCCACATCGGTCGCCTGCTTCTGGAACGGGAAGTCCAGCACCGCCGGATAGCCGTCGACCCGCGTGAACCGCGCCGTCACCGCCGGATCAGGATCATAGACCTCGCCGAAGATGTGGAAGTTCGGGATGCCCTTGGCCTCGGCGCGGGCGATCATGGCGGGGATGAAGGCCTGCCAGAAGCCCGGGTTCACATGACGGGCGGTGTCTATGCGGAAGCCGTCGATCCCGTATTTGTCGATCCAGCCGCCGAAGATGTCGATCATGCCCTGGATGACCACCGGGTCCTCGGTCAGCAGGTCGTCCAGCCCGGCGAAGTCCCCGTCCAGGCTGCTTTCGCCGGTGAAGGTGCTTTCGCCCCGGTTATGATAGTGGGTCGGGTCGTTCAGCCAGGCCGGAACCTTGGCGTTCTCCTCGCCCGCCGGGACATAGGGGGTGTAGGCGTAGTCGGGCTGGGTCAGGCGCGAGAAGTCGCGACCGTCAAAGCCCTCATTGATCGGCGCGCCATCGACGCCGCCGCGACGGGTGTAGGGATAGTCAGCGCGACTGCGATAGGCGCAGCGACCCTCCGGGCATTCGCGATACTGGATGACGTCGGCGGTGTGGTTGGCGACGATGTCCAGATAGACCTTCATGCCGCGCGCATGGGCTGCCTCGACCAGGGCGCGCATCGCAGCCTCGTCGCCGAAGTGCGGATCGACGGTGGTGAAGTCGGTGATCCAGTAACCGTGGTGCGCCGCGCCGGTGTAGCCGCCATGGCTCTGCACCGGCTTGTTCTTGAACACGGGCGCCAGCCAGACCGCCGTCGCGCCCAGCCCCTGGATGTAGTCCAGCTGTTGGGTCACCCCCGCCAGGTCGCCGCCATGGTAAAAATCGGTATCGGCCGGATCGAACCCGCTTTTCAGCCGGTCGGCAGCATAACCGCCGTGGTCGTTCGTGGCATCGCCATTGGCGAAGCGATCCGGCAGCAGGAAGTAGATCACCTCGTCCTGAGGCAGGCGTTGACGCAGGGCTGACAGGGCGTCTTCGGCCTGGCGCGTTTCCGCCGCAGTCGGCGTTGCAAAGCCGCTCAGCAGAGCCGCCGCCGCTATCGCCGCGTGCAGTCCGGCCCTTCTGGGGGTTCCCCTCGCCATGACGCTCACTCCCTTGCGTCTGGAAAGTGCAAAGCCTTCCAGATCGATTTGCAAGATTTTGCAGCAATGTGCGGGGCTGTCAACGCGTCGCTGAAATGCTGCAATGCGTCAGGGAAATCGCGCGAAACCGCGAGTTCGCGTGTACCGACTGCGTCCGAAACGGCTTGAAGTGCGACGGAAATCAAACCTCCGCATTAACTGCTTGCAACATTCCCAAAGATTTGCATATTTTTGCGACGGCTTCAGATCGCGACGTTCAGAATCGCGGTCAGCCCCAGGGAGGATGACCATGTTCCAACGTCTCAACCGGCGCGCGCGCCTGCTATCCGGTGTCGCCTTCGGCGCAGCCGCCCTGATGGCGGTCGGCTCGGCGCACGCACAAACCGCGCCCGCCACGACGGCGCAGGCCGACGACCAAGCCACCGAAGTCGGTGAAATCGTCGTCACCGGCATCCGCCGTTCGATCGAAGCCGCGATCAACGCCAAGGCCAACAACACCTCGATCGTCGAAGTCATCTCGGCCGAAGACATCGGCAAGCTGCCCGACGTCTCGATCGCCGAATCCCTGGCGCGCCTGCCGGGCGTGACGATGCAGCGCCTCGACGGCCGCAGTCAGGCGATCTCCATCCGTGGCTTGGGCCCCGACTTCACCACCGCCCTGCTGAATGGGCGCGAACTGGTCACCACCGGCGACAACCGCGGCGTTGAGTTCGACCAGTTCCCCGCCGAACTGCTGAACAGCGTCGTCGTCTACAAAACCCCGGACGCGGCTCTGATTGGTCAAGGTCTGGGCGGCACCGTCGACCTGCGCACCGTTCGCCCGCTGGCCTACGGCCGCCAAGCCATCGCCATGAACTACCGCCACGAGTGGAACGAGATCGGCGCCCTGAACTCGGGCACGACCGACAACGGCGACCGCTACACCATCTCCTACATCGACCAGTTCCTTGACGGTACGCTAGGCGTGGCCTTGGGCTACGCCCACATGAGCTCGCCCTATCAGTCGGAGCGCTTCAACGCCTGGGGCTATCCCAACTACACGGACGGCAATCTGCTGACTGGCGGCGTGAAGCCGTATGTGATGTCGTCGGAGCTGGAGCGCGACGGCTATATGGGCGTGCTGGAATGGCGCCCGAACGATCGCATCCACTCCACGATCGACGCCTTCTATTCCGAGTTCAAGAACACCCAGGTTCTGCGCGGCATCGAGTTCCCGCTGGCTTGGGGTGGTTCCTCTGGTGATTGCACCGTGAACGTCCCGTCGGCGGTCTGCCGTCCGGCACCGTCGCTGCGTCCCGGCTACACTGTCGAAGACGGCCTCATCGTCGCCGGCACCTGGGACAACATCAAGGGCGTGGTCCGCAACGACCTGAACAAGCGCGACAGCAACATCACCGCCTTGGGCTGGAACACCGAGTTCACGCTCAGCGACGACTGGTCGGCGAACCTGGACCTCAGCTATTCGAAGGTCGAGCGTAACGACATCATTCTGGAAACCAACGCCGGGACCGGCCGCAACATCAACGGCGCGCTGGACACTCTGGGCTTTGAGCTGACCGATGATGGCGTGACCCGCTTCACCAGCCGTCTGAACTACGCCGATCCGAACCTGATCCGCATCACCAGCCCGCAAGGCTGGGGCGGAGACGTCATTCCGGGCGGTCAGGCCGGCTATATGAACACGCCCTCCATCGAGGACGAGATCAAGGCGGCTCGCTTCTCCGTGACGCGCCAACTGCACCAGAGCCCGTTCAAGTCGATCGACTTCGGCGCCAACTATACCGAGCGTCAGAAAAGCTTCGTCAACGATCAGTTCTATCTCGGCGTCCCCGGCGGCGGCGATTTGACCGTGCCTTCGGCCTTCCTGCTGGACCCGACCGACCTCGGCTATCTCGGCATCAGCGCCGTGCTGAGCTACGACGCTCTCGGCCTGGTCAACAGCGGCGCCTTGAACCGCGTCCGCAACCCGAACGCCGACGTCACCGCCGGCAACTGGGAAGTCACCGAAAAGGTCTCGACCGCCTACGTCCGCGCCAACATCGATCACAACCTGTTCGGCCGAGCCCTGACCGGCAACGTCGGCATGCAGTTCGTCTATACCGACCAAAGCTCCAGCGGCTTCTCGGCGCGGCAGGTCGGACCGGGCGTCTCCGAGACCATCGCGGTGACGGGCGGCGACGAATATCTGGAGATTTTGCCTAGCGCGAACTTCATCCTGGAAACCGGCGAGGACATGTTCGCGCGTCTGGCGGTTTCGCGCACCTTGGCCCGTCCGCGCATGGACGATATGCGCGCCTCGCGAAACTACAGCTATAACCCCAGCTTGGCCCAATCGACCGACATCAACCGTTCCCCCTGGGGCGGCGGCGGCGGCAACCCGGAACTGCGGCCGTACATCGCGGACGTGATCGACGTGTCGTTCGAGAAGTATTTCGCCAACCGCAAGGGCTACATCTCGCTGGCGGCTTTCTACAAGAACCTGGAAAGCTACGTCTTTAATCGCAATCAGATCTTCGACTTCACCGGCTATCCGATCGGCGTGATTTCGCCGACAAACCCCGAGCCGGCCTTGCGCCAAGGCCTGGTTGGCGCGCCTGACAACGGCGAAGGCGGCTGGATCAAGGGCCTCGAACTGTCGATCTCGGCGCCGTTCGACATCTTCCATCCTGCCCTGGAAGGTTTCGGCGCCCAGTTCAGCGCTTCGACCACGGACAGCGAAGTCCAGCCCGATCCGACCCAGGCCCCGACCGCTCTCCCGGGTCTGTCGGAAAACGTGATCAACGGCTCGCTCTACTACGAGCGCTATGGCTTCCAGTCGCGGATTTCGGCCCGCTATCGCTCGGATTACCTGGGCGAGGTCGCCGGCTTCGGCAACGGCCGCACCCTGCGTTCGGTGGCGGCTGAAACGGTCGTCGACGCCCAGGTCGGCTATGAGTTCCAGTCCGGTCCGCTGGAAGGCCTGTCGGTTCTGGCTCAGGTCAACAACCTGACCGACGAGCCGTTCAAGACCTTCGAAAACGGCGATGAGCGCCGGACCATCGACTATCAGCACTACGGCCGCACCTTCGCGGTCGGGCTGAACTATAAGTTCTGATTTCCCCTCTCTTCTGAGCAAACTTGGGCCGCCGCGTTCGCGAGGCGGCCCTTTTCTTTGCCTGCGACCCTGCTCGGCGGAAAAGTTTCGTTACAGAGCACTCTTTTCGGCTGGACGCGCCTTTCGCGATGGCCGAACCAAGCAGAATGAGAACCGCGCGACCACAGCGCGGCCGTTCGATTTCACTGGGGGATCATTCATGACCGTTCCGGACGCCGGAAAACGCCAGGGTGCAGGCCTGGCCTTCGCCTATGTCACCACGCTGTTCTTCGCCTGGGGCTTTGCGACCTCGCTGATCGATCCGCTGATCGCGGCGGTTAAGCGGGTGTTCGACCTGAACAACGCCGAGGCCTTCCTGACCACCTTCGCCTGGTTCATCGCCTACGGGCTGATGTCGCTGCCGGCGGCCTCGGTGCTCAGCAAGCTGGGTTACAGCCGCTCGATCATCGGCGCCCTGATCGTCATGGTCGCGGGCTGCCTGATCGTGCCGGCCGCCACCGCCGCCGACTGGTATCCCGGCGTCCTGATCGCCCTGTTCGTCATCGCCTCGGGCGTGACCCTGCTGCAGGTCGCGGCCAATCCGCTGGTCGCCGAACTCGGCAGCCCCAAGGGCGCCTCCAGCCGTCTGAACCTGTCGCAGGCCTTCAACTCGCTGGGCACGACGGTCGGTCCGTGGCTGGGATCGCACGTCCTGCTGACGGGCGGCGTCTTCGCCGCCGGCGCGGTCGTCACCGCCGCGACCCGCACCCAGTCGCTGCGCAGCATCGACATGGCCTTCCTCGGCATGGGCGCCTTCTTCGCCTTGATCGCCGTCTTCATCTTCACCGCGCGCAAGAAGATCAATGCAGCGGCGCCTGAGTTCCACAACGCGGTCTCGCCGCTGAAGGCGCTGTCGTCGCCGTGGGCCGTGTTCGGCGCCTTGGCCATCTTCCTCTACGTCGGTTCCGAAGTCGCCATCGGCGGCATGTTGACCAACTTCCTGGAAAGCCCCGACATCCTGAACGCCCCTATCGAGACGGCGGGCAAGATGGTCGCCCTGTACTGGGGCGGCGCCATGGTCGGCCGCTTCATCGGCTCGCTCGTGCTGACCAAGGTTCGCCCCGGCATCGTCCTGGCCTTCTGCACGGTCGCGGCGGCCGTCCTGTGCCTGACCGTCAGCCAGATCGGCGGCCCAACGGCGGCCTATGCCGTCCTTTCGATCGGCCTGTTCAACTCGATCATGTTCCCGACCATCTTCACCCTGACGCTGGAGCGCTCGACCGCGCCGACGTCGGCGACGTCGGGCCTGCTTGTGTTCGGCATCATCGGCGGCGCCCTGCTGCCCCAGGTCGCGGCGCATATCGCCGATGCGGCCGGCAAGCTTCAGCCCGCCTTCATCGTGCCGATGCTGGGCTACGTCGGCCTGACCATCTTCGCCATCGGCTGCATCCGCACCAAGGCGCGGACCGAAGTGACCTCGACCGCCTCGCACTGAGCCGGTCGCCAGACAAGACAAAGGGCGCGGAGGCTGGCCTCCGCGCCCTTTTTCATTTCTGCGATGGGATCAGCCGTCGATCAGGGACTGAAGAATGGGCGCCAGTCGGTCGCGCATTTCCTCACATTGGGCGGGTTCGATGTTGAAGCTGCCGCCGCCCAGCTCACGACTGACCGACATGCCCATGATGAAGCCGGCCAGGAGCCGCGCGCGGACGGTGGCGTCCGGCCCGCTCAGCCATTCCTCCAGCGGACCGAAGAAGCGCTGAGTGCAGGTGTTCTGAACCATCTCCGACGCCTTTGCCGAGCCGATGGAGCGCAGCATGATCGACATGCCCTTCAGCTTTTCGGCCTTCTTGGGTTCGAAGACGATCTCGTGCGCCACGCGCCGGCCGAAGTCGGCCTTTTCGCCCTGCATCAGGGCGCTGCCGTCGCCGCAGCTGTCCAGCGCGGCCAGGAACAGGTCGTCCTTGGAGCCGAAGTAGCGGCTGATCAGGGCCGCATCGACGCCGACATCGCGGGCGATGTCGCGCATGCCCACGTCGTCATAGCTCTCGGCCGCGAATCTCTCGCGCGCAGCATCGAGAATGGCCGTGCGTGTGGCGGCGGCGTTTCTCGGGCGTGGGCCGGGACATAACAAGGTGATGACACTCCACAGACAATAACCGTAGATCACATATGGCTTTGTCAACGCCTGTTGACAAGCGCCACGGCTCTGACCATTAAGTCACCACGCGTTGACAAGGCCGACTCCCCATCGGCCTCTGTCCGCACGACAGGGATTTACCTCCGACAGGGAGATGCGCAGATGCGCGGGCTGAAGATTGCGGCGGTATCCGTCATGGTGACGGGTGCGCTTTATGGTTGTTCCCCAAAGGCAGAGGCGCCGGCGCAAGGCGCGCCGCCCGTGACGGTGGCTGTGCCGCTGAAGCAGCAGGTGCGGGACTGGGACGAGTTCACCGGTCGCTTCGAAGCGGTCGAGAGCGTGGATGTGCGCGCCCGTGTCGGCGGCTATATCCAGGCGGTTCACTTCCGCGACGGTCAGATGGTTCAAAAGGGCCAGCTGCTGTTCACCCTGGATCCGCGCCCGGCCCAGGCCGCCCTGGCCCAGGCTCAGGCCCAGGTGGCCCAGGCCCAGTCGCAACTGTCGCTGGCCCGCGCCAACCTGGCCCGCAGCGAGGCCCTGCTGGCCTCGCAGGCGGTGTCCAAGGCCGAGTATGATTCCAACAAGGCGGCCGTCGATGCGGCCCAGGCCAATCTGGCGGCCGGCAACGCCGCCGTCCGCAATGCGCGTCTGAACCTGGAGTACACCCGCGTCACCGCCCCGACCTCGGGTCGCGTGTCCGACCGTCGCGTCGATCCGGGCAATGTCATCGCAGGCGGTTCGTCGGCCGGCGACATCCTGACCACCATCATCTCGGGCGGCCCGATCCACTTCGTCTTCGACGGCTCGGAAGCGGTCCTGCTGAAATACCTGCGTCAGGGCGGCGCCAATCAGGGCGCGGTCGTCAACGTGCGGCTGCAGGACGAGAGCACCTACAAGCATACCGGCCGTCTCGACTTCTCGGACAACGCCGTGGACACCGCCTCGGGCGTGATCCGTCTGCGCGCCATCCTGCCCAACGCTGACGGCTTCCTGCGCCCCGGCATGTTCGGCAGCGCCCAGGTCGCGGGCGCCGGCGCCTATGACGCCCTGCTGGTGCCGGATTCGGCCATCGGCACCGATCAGGCCCGCCGCACCGTCGCCGTGGTCAACGCCGACGGCACCGTGACGAACAAGGCCGTCCAGCTCGGCCCGATCGTGCAGGGCTTGCGCGTCGTCCGTTCGGGTCTGGCCCCGACCGACCGCGTCATCATCGCGGGTCTGCAACGCGCCGCCCAGCCGGGCTCCAAGGTCACGCCCAAGAACGGCAAGATCGAACCCGTCGCCGGCGATGCGTCCCAGGCGCCCGTCACCCAGGCGGCGCCCGCGTCCAGCGCCTCCTTCGCCAACAGCCTGCCGGCCGGCTAAGCCATGAACATCTCCCGCTTCTTCATCGACCGGCCGATTTTCGCGGCCGTGATCGCGGTGGTGATCTCCATCATCGGCATCGCCGCCTATCCGCTGCTGCCGCTGTCGCAGTATCCGGAGATCGCGCCGCCGACGATCACCATCAACGCCGCCTATCCCGGCGCCTCGGCCGAGACCCTGGCCGAAACCGTCGCCGCCCCCATCGAGCAGGAGGTGAACGGCGTCGAGAACATGCTCTACATCTCCTCCTCGTCCACATCGGACGGGGCGGTGGCCATCACCGTGACCTTCCAGCCCGGCACGGACCTGGATTCCGCTCAGGTGCTGGTCCAGAACCGGGTGGCCTTGGCCGAGCCCCGTCTTCCCGAGGCGGTTCGCCAGACGGGCGTCGTGGTCAATAAGGCCGAGAGCGGCTTCCTGATGATCCTTGGCCTGACGTCACCCGACGGCACCCTGGATAACGACTATGTCGGCAACTACGCCAACTCCACGCTGCGGGACCGCCTGCTGCGGATCGAAGGCGTGGGCGCAGTGCAAGTGTTCGGCGGCGGCAACTATTCGATGCGCGTCTGGATCGACCCGGCCAAGGCGGCCGAGCGCGGTCTGACGGGTCCCGAGATCGTTTCCGCCCTGCGCGCCCAGAACGTCCAGGCCGCCGCCGGCTCCATCGGTCAGCCGCCGTTCCCCAACAGCGCGGCCGCCTTCCAGCTGCCGGTCCAGGTCCAGGGTCGTCTCAGCGATCCCAATGAGTTCGCCAACGTCGTCCTGAAGACGGACGCCCAGGGCCGCGTCACCTATCTGCGCGACGTGGCGCGGATCGAACTGGGCGCCCAGGATTACGGCATCCGCGGCTTCTTCGACGGCCAGCGCGGCGTCGGCATCGCCATCGTTCAACAGCCGGGCGCCAACGCCCTTGGCACCGCCGATCGCGTCCTGAAAGAGGTCGAGGCTCTGAAGTCCGAAGTGCCCGCCGGCATGAAGGTGGATGTGCCCTACAACCCGACCGAATTCGTCGCCGCCTCGGTGGAGTCGGTTCAGCACACCCTGGTCGAAGCCGTCATCCTGGTCATCATCGTGGTCATGGTCTTCCTGCAGACTTGGCGCGCGGCCATCATCCCCATCGTCGCCATTCCCGTCGCCCTGGTCGGCACCTTCGCGGTGCAGCTGGCGCTGGGCTATTCGATCAACTCCCTGTCCCTGTTCGCCCTGGTCCTTGCGGTCGGCATCGTCGTCGATGACGCCATCGTCGTGGTCGAGAACGTGGAGCGGGCCATCGGAGAGGGGCTCAGTCCCAAGGAGGCCGCCTATCGATCGATGCAGGAGGTTTCCGGCGCCCTGATCGCCATCGGCCTGGTGCTGGTGTCGGTGTTCGTGCCGACGATGTTCGTGCCCGGCATCCCCGGCATCTTCTATCGCCAGTTCGCGGTCGTCATCGCCTCGGCCTCGGTCATCTCGCTGTTCGTGTCCCTGACCCTGTCGCCGGCCATGGCCGCCCTGCTGCTGAAGCCGCACAAGAAGGATCACGAGCACGCTCGCAAGCCGGGCGTCCTGGGCACGGTGGTCTATTACGGCGGCTGGGCCGGACGGAAGTTCAACGAGGGCTTCGACTGGCTGTCGGATCGTTACGGCCGCCTGACCGCGCGTCTGGTGCGCACGGTCGGCCTGGTGCTGATCATCTATGCCGGTCTTCTGGGCCTCACCGCCTGGCGTCTGGTCGACACCCCCTCGGGCTTTATTCCCGAACAGGATCAGGGCTTCCTGATCGGCGTCATCCAACTGCCGGCCGGCGCGTCCCTGGATCGCACCCAGGCGGTGATGGAGCGCGCCACCAAGATCATCCAGGGCACGTCCGGGGTGAACGGCACCGTGGCCTTTGCCGGTCTGGACGGCTCCAGCTTCTCCTTCGGCTCCAACGCCGCCACCATCTTCGTGCGTCTGAACGGCTTCGAGGAACGCTCCAAGGAGGAGGCCGCCACGGCTCTGGCCGGCGCCATCACCCAGGCGACCGGACAGATCGAGGACGCGCAGATCTTCGTCATCGCCCCACCGGCGGTCCAGGGTCTTGGCACCGGCAACGGTTTCTCGATGATGATCCAGGACCGCGAAGGCGCCGGCTATCGTCCGCTGGAAGGCGCGACCTTCGCCATGATGGGCGCCGCCGCCCAGAAGCCGACCGAGGTCAGTCAGGTCTTCTCGACCTACAACACGGCCTCGCCGCGCATCACCGCCGACGTCGATCGTGACAAGGCGCTGATGCTGGGCGTCCAACCCAGCTCGGTGTTCGACACACTGGGCGTCTATCTGGGCTCGTCCTACGTCAACGACTTCAACATGCTGGGCCGCACCTTCCGGGTGACGGCGCAGGCGGAGCCGACGGCGCGCGACGACATCGCCGATATCGCCAATCTGAAGACCAAGTCGTCCACGGGCGCGATGGTGCCGATCGGATCGGTGGCCAATCTGGTCAACGATTCCGGCCCGGCGCGGATCGTGCGCTACAACCTGTTCCCGGCGGCCGAACTTCAGGGCAACGCCGCAGCAGGGGTCTCTTCCGGCGAGGCGCTGCAGGTCATGGAAACCATGGCCGCCCAGACCCTGCCGCAGGGCTTCTCCTACGAATGGACGGGTCTGGCCTATCAGCAGAAGGCGGCGGGTTCCGGCGCGACGGTCATCTTCCTGATGGCGGTGGTGTTCGTCTTCCTGGTGCTGGCGGCTCAGTACGAAGCGTTCACGCTTCCGCTGGCGGTCATTCTGATCGTGCCAATGTGCCTGCTGGCGGCCATCATCGGGGTGAACCTGCGTGGCCTGGACAACAACATTCTAGTCCAGATCGGTCTGGTCGTTCTGATCGCCCTGGCGGCCAAGAACGCCATCCTGATCGTCGAGTTCGCCAAACAGGCCGAGGAAGAGCAAGGCATGGACCGGTTCGAGGCTGCGGTCGCCGCCGCCAAGACCCGTCTGCGTCCGATCCTGATGACCTCCTTCGCCTTCATCCTCGGCGTCGTGCCGCTGATGCTGGCCTCGGGGCCGGGCGCGGAGATGCGTCAGTCGCTGGGCACGTCCGTCTTCTCGGGCATGCTGGGCGTGACCTTCTTCGGCCTGATCTTCACCCCGGTCTTCTATGTGGTCAGCCGCTGGCTGTCCTCGAAACTGCCGCAAGGCAAGAAACCGACCCCGACGCCTGACCGTCCTTCGGACCGGCCCGTGCGTTATGACGAAACCAGCGACCTGACCGATCCGAACGCGCCTGCGCCCGCGACCGGCCGGGGAGGGGACATCTGATGACCCGCAACAAGACCCTCAGCTTCCTGACCGCCGCAGCCTCCAGCGCCCTGCTGGCCGCCTGCGCGGTCGGGCCTAAGGCGCCCGTCGCCGACCTGCCCGTCGCCGGCACGGCCGCCTTCGTCGGCTCGGCCAGCCCCACCGTCTCGACCGCTGCGGCGCGCGACGACTGGTGGCGGCTTTACGAAGACCCCACGCTGGACGCCCTGATCCAGCAGGCCTTCGCCGAAAATAACCAGCTCGAAGCCGCCTTCGCCAATCTGCGCGCGGTCCGGGCGTCGCTGTCGGAGGCCCGCGTCGGCCGTTTCCCGACCACGACGACCAGCGCCCAGGCCCAGCGCAGCCGCGCCTCGGCCGCCACGGTCCAAGGCCTGCCCGCAGGGCAAGATGCGCCCGAAATCGACACCTATGACGTCGGCATTCAGGCGGCCTATGAGGTCGATCTGTTCGGACGGGTGGAATCCACCATCCGCGCCGCCCGCGCCGACGCCCGCGCCGCCGAGGCCGCCCTGGCTACGGTCCAGGTGACGGTCGCGGCCGAAACAACCCGCGCCTATGCCGACACCTGCTCGGCCAATGCGCAGATCGCGGTGGCCGAACGGACGCTGGAGCTGCAACGCAACACCGCCAACCTGACCCAGACCTTGCTCGACGGCGGGGCGGGCACAGGGCTGGATGTGGCCAGCGCCCGCGCGGCCCTGGCCCAGACGGCGGCGAACCTGCCGACCCTGCGCGCAGCCCGTAACGAGGCCCTGTTCCGCCTAGCGTCCCTGACCGGCCGCACCCCGGCCCAGGCCAGCCAGGCCGCCGCCGCCTGCGTGCGTCCGCCCCAGCTCAGCCAGCCCATCCCGGTCGGCGATGGTGCGGCGCTTCTGGCCCGCCGTCCCGATGTGCGCCAGGCCGAGGCCGAACTGGCCGCCGCCGCCGCGCGCGTGAACGTGGCGACCGCAAACCTGTTTCCGCAGATCAGCCTGGGCGGATCGTTCGGCTCCACCGCGCTGGACGCTGGCGAACTGGGCGACGACCAGAACTTCCGCTTCAGCTTCGGTCCGCTGATCAGCTGGTCCTTCCCCAACGTCTTCGTCGCCCGCGCTCAGATCAAGGCCGCCGGCGCCCGTTCGGACGCGGCGCTGGCGACCTTCGACCAGACCGTGCTGACGGCCCTGCAGGAGACGGAAACGGCCCTGTCCAACTACGCCAACGAGCTGGACCGCCGTGCGGCCCTGACCGAAGCCAGGGACCAGGCAGCCCGCGCCGCCGACCTGTCGCGCCTGCGATTCAACGCCGGCGCCGACAGCTTCCTCTTGGTGCTGGACGCCGAACGCACCCAGGCGGCGGCGGACGCCGCCCTGGCCCAGTCCGACGCCTTGGTCACCACTTACCAGATCGCCTTGTTCCGCGCCTTGGCTGGCGGCTGGCAAGCCGACAGCTGACCGCGTCGCGATGCTGAAAACGAAAGGGCCGGGCGACGTATCGCCCGGCCCTCTGTCGTTCTGATCAAGTTTACTTCGGTCAGGCCAACATGCGCACCTTGGGCTCGCGATCCCATTGGCGGGTGCGGGCTGGGGCGAGGAAGCCTTTGGCGTCCTTGGACAGGTCGATCACGCCGGCGTCCGACTCGACGCCCGCCTTGTCCAGCAGGGGCTGGGCCTCGGGGGTGTGGCCGATGGCCTTGAGGTGGCCGAAGGCGTCCTTGGCGAAATCGACCGCAGCGCCTTCTTTCAGCATCTGGGCGCAGCCGTCCTCGGACAAAACGATCGCCACGGCGTCGAAAAGGACCGACGGGCTGCCGGCCAGCTGGCCGTCTGCCGCCAGCGTCTTGCCGTCCCTCAGCTTGGCGCCGCCGATCTTGGGCGCGACGATGAAGACCGAGCCGCCGTCGCCTTCAACCTCAGCCTTGACGGCGTCGACGACCGCGCCGTCCGAACCGTCGGCGACCAGGATGGCGACCTTTCGGCCCTTCAGGGTGTCGGGATATTTGCCGACGATGCGCAGGGCAGGCGAGGCGTCCAGATCGATGGGCGCCACACCGGGGTCCGACGCCTTGGGCAGGGGCAGGTTCAGGCCGTCTGAGACCCGCTGGGCCAGGGTCTCATCGACGTTCTGCAGATTGGCCAGAACACGCTCGCGAACGTGAGCGAGCGACACCTTGGACAGTTCAAAGACGATGGCGCTAGCCAAATGGGCCTGTTCGATCTCGGTCTGGGAGCGGAAGAACAGCCGTGCCTGGCTGTAGTGATCGGCGAAGCTTTCAGCGCGCAGCCGGACCTTTTCGCCCTCGACTGGAACAGGCGCGGTGCGGAAACCGCCCTTGGGATCTTCACGCGGGCCGCCGTCCTCGCCCGCTTCGGCCAGGCTGTTGGGCTCGTAGTTGGCGCGGCCCTTGGGCACTGCCATCTGCATATGGCCGTCGCGCTGGAAGTTCTGGAAGGGGCAGCCCTTGGCCTGGTTGATCGGGATCTGGTGGAAGTTGACCGTGCCCAGGCGCGACAGCTGGGTGTCCTGATAGGAGAACAGCCGGCCCTGCAGCAGCGGGTCTTCCGAAAAATCGATGCCCGGCACGATGTTGGTCGGCAGGAAGGCGACCTGTTCGGTCTCGGCAAAGAAGTTGTCCGGGTTGCGGTCCAGCACCATTCGACCGATCACGCGGATCGGATAATCCTCTTCCGGCACCAACTTGGTGGCGTCCAGAATATCGAAGGGCAGGGCGTCGGCCTGTTCCTGGGTGAACAGTTGCACGCCGAACTCCCATTCGGGGAAGTCGCCCTGATCGATGGCTTCATACAGGTCGCGGCGGTGATAGTCGGGGTCGGCGCCGGCGATCTTGACCGCCTCGTCCCAGCAGGTGGATTGCGTACCCAGCTTTGGCCGCCAGTGGAACTTGACCAGGGTCGCCTCGCCTTCGGCGTTCAGCAGCCGGAAGGTGTTGACGCCGAAGCCTTCCATCATCCGCAGGCTGCGTGGGATCCCGCGATCCGACATGGCCCACATGACCATGTGCATGCTCTCGGGCATCAGGCCGATGAAGTCCCAGAAGGTGTCGTGAGCGCTGGCCGCCTGGGGATAGCCCTTATCAGCCTCCATCTTCACCGAATGGATCAGGTCCGGGAACTTGATCGCGTCCTGGATGAAGAAGACGGGGATGTTGTTGCCAACCAGATCCCAGTTGCCCTCGGTCGTATAGAATTTGACCGCAAAGCCGCGCACGTCGCGCGGCGTATCAACAGACCCCGCGCCGCCGGCGACGGTCGAGAAGCGGGTGAACAGTTCGGTCTTCTTGCCCACCTCGGTCAGGATCTTGGCCGTGGTGAACTCCGATAGACTGTCGGTCAGTTCGAAGAAGCCGTGGGCGGCAGAGCCGCGGGCATGAACGATCCGCTCAGGGATACGCTCGTGGTCGAAATGCTGGATCTTCTCGCGAAGGATGAAGTCTTCCAGCAGGGTCGAGCCGCGCGGGCCGGCCTTGAGCGAGTTTTGGTTATCGCTGATCGGCGTCCCGTGATTTGTGGTCAGGCGGGTCTCAGGCGTCGAGGCGGTCTGGTGCACCTCGCCGGCGTTGCCGATTGTGGGCGCGCCGGCCGGCTTTGCGTTCTTGGCCATCGTGGGAGTCCTTTGGAGCAGCGGCGCAAGCGGGAGCCGCGCGCGTTCCCGAAGACAACTCGGTGGAGGCGCAATAGTTCTGTGCGAGTTCGCGCACAGCCGCGCCCGATCGTCCTTAGAAAAGTTCGCTCCGTATGCGGCGCGCCCTTCGCAGGAGGCGAGGCGGCGTTTATGAGGCGAAAATGATCGCACGCCTTCGCCCCGTCCCGTTCGACCTCGGTCCCGTTCATTTCGTCGGCATCGGCGGCATCGGCATGAGCGGCATCGCCGAGATCATGCTGAAGATTGGCTATTCGGTGCAGGGCTCTGACGCCAAGGCCAGCGCCAATACCGAACGGCTGGAACAGCTTGGTGCCAAGATCTTCATCGGCCACGACGCCGCCCATGTGGGCGAGGGCGTCTCCGCGGTGGTCTATTCGACGGCGGTCAAGGCCGACAATCCCGAGATGAAGGCGGCCCGCGAGCGCCGCATCCCGCTGGTGCGCCGGGCCGAGATGCTGGCTGAGCTGATGCGGCTGCAGTTCTCGATCGCGGTCGGCGGAACCCACGGCAAGACGACGACGACCTCTATGGTGGCGGCCCTGCTGGATGCGGCGGGCCTGGATCCCACGGTGGTCAACGGCGGCATCATCAACGCCTATGGCACCAATGCCAAGGTCGGCGACGGCGACTGGATCGTGGTGGAGGCGGACGAGTCGGACGGCAGCTTCCTGCGCCTGAAATCGACGGTCGCCATCGTCACCAATATCGACCCCGAACATCTGGACCACTACGGCGACTTCGACGGGGTGCGGAAGGCGTTCATCGATTTCGTCGAGAACATCCCCTTCTACGGCTTCGCTGCTGTCTGCCTGGACCATCCCGAAGTGCAAAAGCTGGTCGCCGCCATCGATAACCGGCGGCTTGTGACCTACGGCGTCAATCCGCAGGCGATGGTGCGGGCCGACAATGTCGAGATGGGGCCGGACGGCTGTCGCTTCGACGTGGTCATCCAGAATGGCGAAACCCATGTGATCTCCGGCGTTCATCTGCCGATGGCCGGTTGGCACAATGTGTCGAACGCCCTGGCCGCGATCGCCGTGGCGCGCGAGCTGGATGTGTCGGACGACGCGATCCGCACCGGCCTGGCCGGGTTCGGCGGGGTCAAGCGCCGCTTCACCACCACGGGCGTCGTGGGCGGCGTTCGCATCATCGACGACTATGGCCACCACCCGGTCGAGATCGCCGCCGTGCTGAAGGCCGCCCGTCAAGTGACGGACGGACGGGTCATCGCCGTGGTTCAGCCGCACCGCTACACCCGCCTGCGCGACCTGATGGACGAGTTCTCGACCTGCTTCTCGGACGCCGACAGCGTGATCGTCGCCGACGTCTATCCTGCCGGCGAACAGCCGATCGAAGGGGTGGACAAGCACGCCCTGGCCGACGGTGTGCGCCGCTACGGCCACCGTCACGTCCAGGCCCTGGAGAACGCCGCCGTCCTGCCACGCCTGATCAAGGATGAGGCGAAATCCGGCGACGTCGTCGTGCTGCTGGGCGCTGGCGACATCACCAGCTGGGCCTATGGCCTGCCGGCGCAGTTGGAGGCTCTGGCGTGATCGCTCTGCCCGAAGTGCGCGGCAAGCTGCTGCGGAACGAGCCGCTCGCGCCCTATACCTGGTTCCGGGTAGGCGGCGCGGCCGAGGCCCTGTTCATTCCGGCGGACGCCGAGGATCTGGCGGACTTCCTGAAGGCGCTGGACCCGGCCGTGCCGGTGACGGTTCTGGGCGTCGGATCGAACGTCATCGTCCGTGACGGCGGGGTCGAGGGCGTGGTGATCCGCCTGGCGGGCCGCCCTTGGGCGCAGATCACGGCGGACGGCGATGCGGTCACGGCTGGCGCGGGCTCGCTGGACTCGATGGTCGCCAAGGCCAGCGCTAAGGCGGGGATCGCCGGGCTGGAATTCTACGCCGGCATTCCGGGCACCATCGGCGGCGCCTTGACCATGAACGCCGGCTGCTACGGCTCCGAGACCAAGGACGTGCTGGTGTCGGCCTGGGGCCTGACGCGGTCGGGCGAGCGGGTCGATTACGCTCTGGCCGACTTCCGTTACACCTATCGCCATTCCCAGGCGCCGGCCGACATCATCTGGATCGAGGCGACCTATCGCGGCACGGCCGACAAACCCGAGGCGGTGGCGGCCCGGATCTCCGAGATCACAAGCCGTCGCGAGACGACCCAGCCGATCCGCGAGAAGACGGGCGGCTCGACGTTCAAGAACCCCGAGGGCCATTCGTCGTGGAAGCTGGTGGATGAGGCCGGCTGGCGCGGCAAGCTGCACGCCGAAACCGGGGGAGGGGCCAAGTTCAGCGAACTGCACTCCAACTTCATGATCAATCCCGGCGAAGCGACTGCGGCCGATATCGAAGGCCTGGGCGAGGCGGTTCGCGCCGATGTCCTGGCCAAGACCGGCGTTCAGCTGGAGTGGGAAATCAAGCGGATCGGCCGGGCGGGATAAAAAAATCCTGCGCAAAAAGGGTCGGCGGGCGCGAATGGTTGACGGCCTGTTAAACATGTAGGCCCCAATCCAAGGCGTCATGGCCCGCGCTTTCAAAGATCTTCATGTCGCCGTCCTACTGGGCGGCCTTTCCGCAGAGCGGGAGGTGTCCCTCTCGTCGGGCGAGCAGTGCGCGCAGGCGCTGGAGCGGCAGGGCGTGCGCGTCAGCCGCGTGGACGCCGGGCGCGACCTGGCCAATGTGCTT
>NZ_DAMBJX010000008.1:69436-75613 GCF_032067225.1 Brevundimonas vesicularis
GAACTGTCTGCATGGCGCTTGGGGCGAGGACGGCTGTGTTCAGGGCGTGCTGGAGACCCTGCGGATTCCCTACACCCATTCCGGCGTGCTGGCCTCGGCCCTGGCGATGGACAAGGACAAGTCCAAGGCCGTGCTGCGAGCGGCGGGCATCAAGGTGCCGGGCGGCGGTCTGTACGATCGTCACGAGGTCGCTAGCCGCCACGTCATCGACCCGCCCTATGTGGTTAAGCCGAATGCGGAGGGCTCGTCCGTCGGCGTCTTCCTGGTGCGCGAGGGCGCCAATCGTCCGGTTTCCGAGGTGGGCGAGCCGGGTTGGGCGTACGGCGAGCAGGTCGTTGTCGAGCCCTATATCGCCGGCAAGGAGCTGTGCGTCACCGTGCTGGGCGAACCGGCCGGGCCGCGCGCCCTGACCGTCACGGACATCACCCCGACCAATGGCTTCTATGACTATGAGGCCAAGTATGCGCCGGGCGGATCGGTGCACGTCCTGCCGGCCGTTCTGCCTCCGCACGTGTTCGAAAAGGCGCTGCGTCAGGCCGAGGCGGCGCACGTCGCAATGGGGTGCCGCGGCGTGTCGCGATCCGACTTCCGTTATGATGATGTTAAGGACGATCTGGTCCTGTTGGAGGTCAATACCCAGCCCGGCATGACTCCGACTTCGCTCGCGCCCGAGCAGGCCGCCCATACCGGGATGAGCTATGACGATCTGGTTCGGTGGATGGTGGAGGACGCCTCATGCCCGCGGTAGTTCGCGGCGGTCGGCGACAGGGTTCTAATCAGGCTCCACAGCGCGGTTCGGCTTCCAAAGGCGGGGGACGGTCGCGCAGCGGGGCCCAGAACGCGTCCGCCGTTCCCGGCAAGATGGCCGCCATCGGCCGTGTCGATATTTCGCCACGCACCGCCGTGATCGCCCTGGGCGCCGGCGCGCTGCTGCTGGTCGGGGTTCTGGCCACGGGCGCTCGCGCCGAGCGGATCGGCGCCTCGGTTTCTCATGGCCTGGACAGTGTGACGGCCGGCATGGGCCTGAAGCTGAAGCGGGTGCACATCACCGGCGCCTCGCCGGAGGCCGAGCCGGCGATCCAGCGCGCGCTGGGCCTGTATTCCGGTCAGCCGATCACCAGCCTGGATCTGGACGCCATCCGCACGCGGGTTCAGGGCGTGGGGTGGGTCAAGGAGGCGCGCGTGGTGCGCCTGTTGCCCGACACCCTGATCGTCGAGGTCAAGGAACACGACCGCCTCGCCGTCTGGCAGGAAGCCGGTCAGATCAAGGTGATCGACAACCGGGGCCAGGTCATCGACGGCGCTGACGCGCGTCGCTATCCGACGCTGCCGCTGGTTGTGGGCAAGGGCGCCGACGTGGCGGCGGGCGAAATCCTGCCTCTGCTGGCCCAGCGCCCGCGACTGATGGGGATGGTGGACGCCTTGGTGCGCGTGGATGAGCGCCGCTGGGACCTGCGTCTCAAAGACGGCAGCCTGATCCAGCTTCCCGCCACCGAACAGGAGGCGGCTTTGATCCGCCTCGATGCGCTGGACCAGCGCGAACGCCTGCTCGACCTGGGCTTCGCCCGCGTCGATCTCAGAACCCCCGACGAGGTCGCCGTGCGACCCGCCGGCGACGCCTAAGGACCGTAGAGACATGACCAAGCAACGCGGCGCGGCGAATGATCACGGTCGGGGCATGGATCCTCGCGCCGGACGTGCGCCCGTGGTCGCTGCGTTGGACATCGGGCAATCCAAGGTCTCGTGCTTCATCATGAAGCCGGACGGCGTGCGTCACGCAGACCGCACCATCCGCGTCGCAGGCGCCAGCCACGTCCAGTCCAAGGGCGTCAGGGGCGGGGCCATCATCAATATGGATGAGGCGGCCCAGGCCATCGGCCACGCCGTCGAACGCGCCGAGCGCGCCGCCCAGAGCCCGGTGTCCGGCGTCGTCGTCACGACCGCCATCGGCCAGATGGCCAGCCACCGGGTGCAGGCCCGGGTCTCGCTAGGCGCCAATCCGGTCGGCGATGCCGATCTGGCGCGCGCCATCGGCATGGCCCTGGCCCAGATTCGCCTGCCCAACCGTCGCCCGATCCACGTCCTGCCCATTGCCTGGTCGGTCGACGGCGCGCGTGGCGTGCATGATCCCCGCTCGATGCGGGGCGGCTCGCTGGGGCTGGATCTGTTGGTCGTCTCGATGGCCGAGAACGTCTTCACGACCCTCAGCCACTGCCTGGAGCTGGCGCACTTGGATCTGCAAGGCGTCGCCGCCGCACCGGTCGTCTCGTCTCTGGCCGCGCTGGAAGAAGACGAGATGGATCTGGGCGCCGTCTGCATCGACATGGGCGGCGGCTCGACCAGCGCCGCCGTGTGGGGCGGCCGGTCCCTGCTGCATATCGAAAGCCTGAATGTCGGCGGCGACCACGTCACCTCGGACATCGCGCGCGGCCTGTCCACGTCCAAGGCCGGCGCCGAACGGCTCAAGACCCTGCACGGCTCGGCCATGGCCAGCGCCAACGAGGACCGCGAAATGCTGGAGGCTCCGCCGCGCGGCGAGGACGCCTCGGCCGGCCCTGTCATCGTCCCGCGCGCCATGCTGAAGACCGTCATCGCCCCCCGCGTCGAGGAAACCTTCGAACTGCTCCGTGATCGGCTGAAAAACGCGGGCGTGGGCCTGGAGCCCGGTGCAGGCCTTGTCCTGACCGGCGGCGCCAGCCAGCTGAACGGCGTGCGCGAGCTGGCCGTGCGGGTCTTCGACCGTCCTGTCCGCCTCGGAAAACCCCAACGAGCGCCACATTTGGCCGACGCCGCCTCCGGCCCCGCCTTCTGCGCCACCGCCGGCGTCCTCCTCCGCGCCGCCTACGGACCGCGCGAGGCGGTGTCGGCGAGAAAGCTGATGGCGCGCCAGATCACGGCCGCCGATGCGCCACGCATCCACCGTGGGAATGTTGTGGGACGCGTGGCGGGCTGGCTCCGCGACAATCTCTGACATCGTGTAGTCGCAGTAAAGGCACCGAGCGCCATCTACTCAGGCGTCATTACAGCGGCAGCAACTAACCAATCCCCGGTAGCTGAACTGTGTCATGATTGTAACATCATCGACGCGTGCTGGCCCGATTTGGGTCACATTGGTTGCCTGACAGCCATATTTCGCTAGACGGTTTACGAGAAGCCATGGGCTTTTGCGGCTCGGCTGTTCGCAAATCGATTCTAGTGGGGTGACTGATTATGAAACTGAAGCGTAATTATTTGTTCGGGACGACGGTTCTGGCGGGCATTCTCGCCATGTCGGCCCCCGCTTGGGCCCAGGCGCAGCAAACCGCCGCTGAAGCCGCGGACGCTACTCAGGTTGACGAAATCGTCGTCACTGGTTCGCGTATCCGTCGCGATCCGGTCACGGCTCCCACCCCGCTGATCCAAGTCAGCCGCGAGACCTTGCTGACGACCGGTCAAAACACGGTCATCGACTATCTGGCGACCATTCCTGCGCTGATGAACTCGCAGGTTCCGTCGGACACGACCGCAGGCGTTTTGAACGCGGGCGGCCTGTCGCTGCCGAACCTGCGCTCGTTGGGATCGGGCCGCACGCTGACGCTGGTTGACGGCCGTCGCCACGTTGGATCGCAACAAGGCACCTTGGCTGTCGACGTCGACACCATTCCGCGTCTGCTGATCGAGAGCGTTGAAATCGTCACGGGCGGCGCGGCGTCCGTCTATGGTTCGGACGCCGTTTCCGGTGTGCTGAACTTCAAGCTGCGCAAAGACTTCGAGGGCCTGGAAATCGATGCCCGCTGGGCGCAGCTCAACGACGGCGGCCAAGATTCGAAGCGAATTTCTGTGCTGGCCGGCAAGAACCTGTTTGACGACCGCCTGAACGTTTACGCCTTCGGTGAATACGAGCAACTGGATGAAGTTCTGGCGGCCGACATCGATTGGCTGCAGGGCGGTTGGGGACTGGTCGGTCGCGATGCTGACACGGCCGCCGCACCTTACGACGGCGTGACAGATAGCCTTCTGTACAAGGATCGCCGCACGCTCCAGCTGCTTCGCTGGGGTCAGGTTACGCTCGCCAACAACTATCAGCCGAGCGCACTTAACAATCCGAACACGATTCCGACCGGACAGTGCACGACGACATCCATCACCTCGGCGTCCTGCTTCGGCGTCGCTCCGGGCAAGACCTACGTCTTTGATGGACTGACTGCGCGTACTGCTAACTTCGGCAACTGGGTTCAGCAAACGGGTACCAACCGTGGGGTCAACGTCGGTGGTGACGGTGAAAACCCCAATGTGATCTTCAACGTCGACTCGACGTTGCCGAAATCTGAAAATGCCCGCTTCCAGGTCGGCGGAAACTTCAAGATCACGCCGAACATCAACCTGTATGCCGAGGCCAAATACGTCGACGAAACAACGAACCTGGCGACGGGCTACTCGTTCGGCGACATCTACATTTCCGACACGCTGAACGCCGGGAACTCGATGCAGATCCTGAGCACGTCGGCCTATACGACGCGCACGGACAACGCCTTCCTGCCGGCCAATCTGGCCGCTGCGATCCGCGCAAACACGACGCCCGTCTATGGTCCGGCCACTGCAGGGGCTCCGGGTGCCCAGACGGGCACGACGGCTGCGCCGTTTGCGCGTTACAGCGCTTGGCTCCTGGACCGTCCGCAGGTCAATGACAAGCAATTGCAACGTTACGTTGTCGGCCTGAACGGGTCGGCTGGTGATCTGGGCTTTGTCAAGAATATCGACTGGGACTTGGGTTACACCTACGGTCGTGTCGATAACAAGAACGTCGAGCGTGGCCTGGACATCGAGCGCTTCTCCTACGCTATGGACGCAGTGCGCGACGCGTCCGGCAATATCGTCTGCCGCGTGCAGCAGCTGACCGCTAACGGCGGTACGGTCACGAGCCGTAACCCCAACGTGCCCGGTACGCTGAACTCGCAATCGGCCGTGGTCCAAAACTGTAAGCCGCTGAACGTCTTTGGTCTGGGCAACCAGAGCGAGGAAGCTCTGCAGTATGTGCGCGCCCAACTGACGATCGACCAAGTCAACGAACAGCATGACGCGCTAGGCACCGTGTCTGGCCAACTGTGGGACTTCTGGGGCGCCGGCCCCATCGGTGTCGCTCTGGGCGCCGAATACCGCAAGGAATACACCGAAGGCACGGGTCGCAGCCGTTCGCTCGGCACCACCTACGCCCAGCTCAACAGCGGCGCCGACTTCCTGCCAGCTTCCTATGAGACCAAGGAAGCCTTTGCTGAACTCTCCATTCCCCTGATGCGTGACAGCTTCCTGGGTGAATATGCAGAACTCAGCGGGTCGTATCGCTACAGCGACTTCTCCACCTTCGGTGGCAACGACGTTTACGGCGTGAACCTGGTTTACCGCCCGATCCGCGATATCGCCTTCAAGACGTCGTTCAACACCTCGGTTCGCGCCCCGACGTTGGCCGAAACGAACGCGCCGCAGACGCAGACCTTCCTGCAGTTCAACGACCCGTGCGCTACGATCAACATCCAGAACTTCGCTGATCGTACCAAGGCTGCGAACCGGATCGTGAACTGCGCTGCCTTGGCGCAGCAACTGGGTCTGACCTTCAACTTCCAAGATCCGACTGCGGCGAATGCCTATCGCCCCGACTACGGCGCAAGCGTTCCCGGACGTAGCGGCGGCAATCCCGACCTGCAGCCTGAAGAATCGGAATCGTTCACCTTCTCGACGGTTCTGCAACCGCGCTTCATCCCGAACTTCTCGCTGGTGCTCGATTATTACGAGATCACCATCGACAAGGTGATTGCGGCGGTTAGCGCTCAGGTTGCGGCGGAAAACTGCGTCAACGGGCCTTCTCTGAACACCAGCGCCTGCCAAACGCTGACCCGTACTGGCGTCAACGATCCGGCGACACCGCGCGATGACCGCTTCCTGCTGGTCGACTTCCTGCAGAGCTCGATCAACTACGCCAAGCGTAACGTTCGCGGTCTGGACTTCACGTCGAACTATCGCTTCGACACGCAAGACATGCTCGGCCGGAACTGGGGCGTGTTCCAACACTCGGTCAATGGCTCCTGGCTGATCGAGCAGAAGAACTTCAACAACATCGAAAACCCCGCCGACTTCACCGAACTGTCGAGCACGTTGTTCTATCCGCGTACCCGCCTGACCTCGACGCTGACTCGGCAAACG
>NZ_DAMBJX010000009.1:0-54979 GCF_032067225.1 Brevundimonas vesicularis
GACCTCGACCAGACGCACCGAATTGGACGAGTTCTTGGATCCGACGACCAGCACGAGGTCGCAGCCCTCGCCCAGCGCCTTGACGGCGTCCTGGCGATTGGTCGTGGCGTAGCAGATGTCTTCCTTGTGCGGATCGGGCAGTTCGGGGAAGCGGCGCTTCAGCACCTTCAGGATGCCCGCCGTGTCGTCCACGGACAGGGTGGTCTGAGTGGCGTAGGCGAGGGGGGCGTCGCCGGGGCGTTCGAACGATTCGGCGTCGGTTTCGGTCTCGACCAGGGTGATGGCGCCGGGCGGCAACTGGCCCAGGGTGCCGACGACCTCGGGGTGGCCTGCGTGGCCGATCAGGATGATGTGCCGGCCGGCCGCATGGTGACGTTCGGCCTCGACGTGGACCTTGGACACCAGGGGGCAGGTCGCGTCCAGGAAGACCAGTTCGCGCGCCCGCGCCGTCGCCGGCACGGACTTGGGCACCCCGTGGGCCGAGAAGACGACCGGCCGGTCGTCAGGGCATTCGTCCAGTTCCTTGACGAAGACCGCGCCCATGGCCTTCAGCCGCTCGACCACATGTTTGTTGTGGACGATCTCGTGGCGTACATAGACGGGAGCGCCGAATTTTTCGATCGCGCGCTCGACGATCTGGATCGCGCGATCGACCCCGGCGCAAAAGCCCCGCGGGGTGGCCAACCTCACCGCGATGGGGCGAAGCGGAGCATTGGGGACGGGAACATGCGCATTCATGGCGGCGAACCTAGTCGTTTGCGGCGCTGACCGCCATCGGAGCCGAAGGGCGGATGCGACGGATTCTGTCGCCCGCAGCAGCGGCGCATCGTCACGGCGGGCGGGCGTGAATGGAAAGTCGATATTCTACAATATGTTAGCGCATGATCACGACGCCTTGACCTGTAGGCCGCTCACGATTAGTTTCCGCGCCGAATTCAGACCCGTCCGGACGCACCGTCTGGACGCCGAACGCACAGGTCCTATCCCCCATGTCGGAATCGCGCGAAGAGGCGATCAAACGCCTCCAAGACAGCGCATCCGCATTGGAGGCGCGGACCACGGCGGAGAAATCCGCCGAACTGACCGGCCATCAGGTGTCGGGTCAGGCCTACAAGATCATCGCCGAGCTTCTCGGCGGCGTCTTCGTGGGGCTGGCGTTCGGAGCGATCGCAGACTGGGCCCTCGGGACCCGTCCGTGGGGTTTGATCGGCGGGGTCCTTCTGGGCTTCGCCTTGTCGATTTACATGGCGCGTCGCACAGCCAACCGGCTGATGGCGCAGGCCAAGGCGCAAGGGACGACGGCTCCGGCCGAACCCTACGTCGAGGCCGACGAAGACGGGGAACGATAGGGCTTCATGGCCGATCCGATTCATCAGTTTGCGATTCAGAAGGTCGTCGACCTTGGCGACGTCACCCTGCCTGTGCTGGGGACGGTCGATCTGGCGATCACCAACTCGCACATCGCCATGACGGTCGCCTTCGTGCTGATCGTCGGCTTCCTGGCCGCCGTAACCGCGAACGCCCAGGTCGTGCCCGGCCGGCTGCAAGCCGCCGGCGAGGGCCTGTTCGGCCTGATCGACAATCTGGCCGATTCCATCATCGGTCACGAAGGCCGCAAGTATTTCCCGTTCATCTTCACCCTGTTCATCCTGATCCTGGGCATGAACATCCTGGGTCTGTTCCTGACCTTCACGGCGACCTCGCAGCTGGCCATCACCGCCACCTTCGCCCTGATCACCTTCGGTCTGGTGCTGGTCGTCGGCTTCGCCAAGAACGGTCTGGGCTTCTTCAAGCTGTTCTGGCCGATGGGCGCGCCGCTGGCGCTGCGCCCGGTGGTCGGCCTGATCGAGTTCGTGTCCTTCCTGCTTCGCCCGGTCACCCTGGCGCTGCGTCTGTTCGGCAACATGCTGGGCGGTCACGTCGCGCTGAAGATCTTCGCCGGCTTCGTCGTTTCGCTGGGCCTTCTGGGCCTGGGCGGCGGCATCGGTCTGCTGGCCTTCCCGGTCGCGGCCCTGTCGCTGGGCATGGTCGTCGCCCTGACCGCTCTGGAGTTCCTGGTGGCCTTCCTCCAGGCCTTCGTCTTCGCCGTTCTGGCCTGCATCTATCTGAACGATGTGGTCAACCTGGACCACGCCCACTAAAGGGCCGGACCAGTCTCTTCACCCCAACCACCAACGACTTTAATCTAGGAATACAATCATGGACGCTGAAGCCGCGAAGTACATCGGCGCTGGTCTCGCCACCCTGGGCATGATCGGTTCGGCCCTGGGCGTGGGCAACATCTTCGGCAACTTCCTTGCCGGCGCCCTGCGCAACCCGTCGGCCGCCGCCGGCCAAGTCGGCAACCTGTTCGTCGGCGCCGCTCTGGCCGAAGCCCTGGGCATCCTGGCCTTCGTGCTCGGCATCCTGATGATCTTCGGCTGATTTCAGTCGATCACGGCGCGCGGGGTTCGCCCGCGCGCCGCTTCATCTGATCCTGCAGTAGACGGTTCATGGCCAGCACCCACACCATCGACGCGGTCCCGCCTTCGGTCGAAGCGGACCTGCACGCCGAGACGGCGACCCCCGCCGAGCACGGCTCGGGCGGCCTGCCGCAATTCCAGTTCGAGCACTGGGCGGGCCAGATCGGCTATCTGCTGATCCTGTTCGTCATCCTGTATGTTCTGGTTTCCAAGGTCTTTGCGCCCCGCCTTCGCAAGGTGATGGACGAACGGGCCGACACCATTTCCACCGCCGTTGCGACCGCGCGTCAGGTTCAGGCTGAAGCCGCCGACCAGGCCGCCCAAGCTCAGGCGGAAGTCGCCAAGGCTCGCGCTGACGCCCGCGCCACGGCCGCCGCCGCCAAGGCGCGCGTGACCGAAGAAGCCAACGCCCGTCAGGCCGCCGAAGAAGCCGTGGTCAACGCCCGCATCGCCGAGGCGGAAGCCTCGATCGGCCAGACGCGCGACGCCGCCATGGCGAATGTCTCCACCATCGCCTCCGACACGACCGCCGCCATGGTCGAACGTCTGACCGGCAAGGCCGCGACCGCCGCCGAGCTGGCCGCCGTCAAGGGAGCCGCCTGATGAACCTGATCTTCGAACACGGCATCTGGAGCTTCGCCAATGCGGAGATCTGGGTCGGCATCGGCCTGATCATCTTCTTCGGCATCCTGATCGCCGCCGGCGTGCCCAAGATGGCCGGCAAGGCGCTGGACGCCAAGGCCGTCAAGATCCAGGCCGATCTGGACGAGGCCGCTCGCCTGCGCGCCGAGGCCGAAGCCCTGCTGGCCCAGATCCGCAAGGAGAAGGCCGAGGCTGAAGCCCAAGCCGCCGAGATGATGGCTCAGGCCGAAGCCGACGCCCGTCGTCTGGAAGTCGAGACCAAGGCCAAGCTGGAAGAGACGCTGGCCCGTCGCCAGAAGATGGCCGAAACCCGCATCGCCCAAGCCGAAGCCCAGGCCTCGGCCGAGGTGAAGGCCGCCGCCGCCGATCTGGCCGCCAAGTCGGCGGAACAGGTTCTGGCCGCGCGCCTCGCCAGCGGCGCCAAGGATCCGCTGCTCGACAGCGCCATCGCCCAGATCGGCGATCGCCTGAACTAATCAGGGTTGATCCTGAATGAAACAAGGCCCCCGACGTCGCCGTCGGGGGCCTTTTTCTTGGGCGATCAAGTCGTGATCAGTGGGCGTGTGCGCCGCCGATGATGGTCGCGCCCATCCGCTTGTCGCGCGCCACCAGCCGGGCATAGACGTTGCCCAGCACAATGCCGAAGACCGCATGGGTGATCAGCAGCCAGGCGAAGGTGCCGAAGCCCGCGCCGGCCGTGAAGGTGCGGTAGTTGCCGAACATCACGATGGCGGCCATCATCAGGATCCATGCGCCGACGGCGAAGACGATGCCCTTGGTCTCGGGCGTGTCCGTCGGCAGGCGGGGACACAGGACGGCGAACAGCGGCCCCAGGATGAAGACGCCGCTGATGACATGGACCACCCAGCCGACCGCCAGATTGCCGGGCATTCCGATCATGCTGGCGATGACCCCCTGGAAGGGATCAAACCAGTTCAGGAACATATTGGGTATTTCGAGCAGTGAGACGGCCACGGTCGCCGCAACGCCGGCGATCAGACCTTTTTGTACGCGTGACATCATGACCTTAGCGCCTCCCAACGCCTAAGTGGTTCTCTGATAACGCGCAGACAGAATACGCCTGACTTGAGAGAGCGGTGTTCACGATCCTGTGGTTAGCGGTTGCAGCAACGCAACCGCGAAATCAGGCGGTGACTAGCGGAAAAGCTTGCGGAAATAGCGCCGAACGCTCTTGCGGCCGCGCGAGAGGCGACGGCTGGACCGCTTGGTCACGATCTTTTCGGCCCGCAGCGCCTGTTGCCAGAAGACCGGTGCGAACTCGGGCTTCTTCCGCATCAGGCGACGGAAGGGATAGACCCATTTCGGCCGCGCATATTGGGCGCGAATGAACTGTCGCTTGGCCCAGAACGAGCTTTTCAGGATCAGCATCAGGCCGACGGCGATGACGGGAATGCCGCCGGGCCCGGGCAGGGGGGCGATCAGAATGCCCAGCAGCACGACGAACAGACCGCCGATCATCAGCGCCCAGCGCTTGACGACCCGCAGCGTCGAGGCGCGCGGTTTGTCTGAGCGGACGAAGGGAACGGGGAGTGAGGTCACGAATACGCCAGATGGGGAGGAGGATCGTCATGACAACGGTAGCCACGGACGCGCGATCCCTCGTCGGGAAAGGAAAAGGCGACCGTGACGACCTTGCCACAAGACCCCTTAACGCCATGCGTCCATGGCGGATGGATGTCCGGCGGGTGAAGCTTTGGTCATGAAGAGACGATCTCTGCTCGCCGTGGCGCGACGGACACGCCCCGCGCCGTCAGCCGTAGACCACGCCCGTCAGACGCTCTGATTCCGACCACAGACGCTTGGCCACATCGACGTCCCTGGCCTGGCGCTTGATCACCGCGACGCCTGGCCGGCCCTTCATCTCCTGAAACCCGGTGGGGCCGTAATAGCCGCCCGGCGTCGGGTCCGGCAGGGTCGCGGCCATCAGGATCGGCAGGGCGCCGTCGGCGGCCGAATGGCTGAGCACGGCCTCCAGCAGCCGCGCGCCGCGCGCGAACAGGCCGGGCTTGCCGGCATGGCCGTTGGCGATCAGGTCGGTGCGGGCGAAGCCGGGATGGGCCGCCACGCTGGTCAGGCCCCAGCCGTGAGCGTCGCTGCGGCGCTGAAGCTCCAGGGCGAACATCAGCATGGCCAGCTTGGATTGCTGATAGACCGGCCACGGGCTGTAGTGGCTTTGATAGTTCAGGTCGTCCAGGCGGATATGGCCGCTGCGGTGGGCGACGCTGGACAGCTGGACCAAGCGGGCCTTTGCCCCAATCAGCAACGGCAGCAGGCGGCCGACCAGGGCGAAGTGGGACAGGTAGTTGGTCCCGAACTGCATCTCGAATCCATCGACGGTCGTCTGGCGCGTCGGCAGGGCCATGACGCCCGCATTGTCGATCAGGATGTCGATGGGGCGTCCCGTCGCCAGAGGGCGCTCGGCGAAGGCCTGGACGGAGGCCAGGCTGGCGAGGTCCAGCAGTTCGAACCGCACGGCCGCATCCGGATGACGAGACCGGATCAGCCGTTCGGCCTCGGCCCCCTTGGCGGGATTGCGGGCCGCCAGCACGACCTCGGCGCCCTTGCCGGCCAGCACCAGGGCGGTCTCCAGCCCCAGCCCGCCGGTCGCGCCGGTGACGATGGCCAGTCGGCCGGAAAGGTCGGGGATGTCGTTCGTCGTCCAGGTCATGGCCATGACCTAGCGATGGATCAGCCCCGCGTCAGCCCCTTCCCGCAGGAAGGGGCGACTTCGAGATCAGGCCGCCTTGTTGGAGCCTTCCGGCGCGGTCCAGCGCAGAACCGGCGAACGGGCGGCGCGGGTTTCGTCCAGACGTTTCAGCGGCGCGTGGAAGGGCGCGCCCTTGAAGCGATCAACGTCGCCGGCCTTGGCGGCCCCGGCCAAGGCGCGCATCGCCTCGATAAAGCGATCCAGCTCGGCCTTGGACTCGGTCTCAGTGGGCTCGATCAGCATGGCGCCGTGGACGACCAGAGGGAAATACATGGTCATCGGGTGGAAGCCCTCGTCGATCATCGCCTTGGCGAAGTCGAGCGTGGTGATGTCCGTGCCCTTCAGCCATTCGTCGTCGAACAGGGCCTCGTGCATGCAGGGGCCGTCGGGGAAGGCGGCCGACATCAAATCACCGAGCCGGACCTTGATGTAGTTGGCGTTCAGGACGGCGTCCTCGGCGACCTGACGCAGGCCGTCGGCGCCGTGCGACATCATGTAGGACAGGGCGCGGGTGTACATGCCCATCTGGCCCTGGAAGGCGCACAGACGGCCGAACGCTTGCTCGGCCTCGTCCTCCTCGCGCTCGATCAGGCGATAGCCGCCGTCGTCATGCACGACCCAGGGGGCGGGGGCGAACGGCGCCAGGGCTTCGGAGAGGACCACCGGACCCGCGCCCGGACCGCCGCCGCCGTGGGGCGTCGAGAAGGTCTTGTGCAGGTTGATGTGCATCGCATCGACGCCCAGGTCGCCCGGACGAACCCGGCCGACGATGGCGTTGAAGTTGGCGCCGTCGCAGTAGAAATAGGCGCCGGCCTCATGCGTCAGGCGGCTGATCTCCAGGATATCGCGCTCGAACAGGCCGCAGGTGTTAGGGTTGGTCACCATGATGGCGGCGACGTCGTCACCCAGCTTGGACGCCAAGTCAGCGACATCCACGCGGCCGTCCTCGGTCTGGGCCACTTCGACCACCGAATAGCCGACGAAGGCGGCAGTGGCGGGGTTGGTGCCGTGGGCGCTGGTGGGAACCAGAACCTTGCGGCGCTTCTCATGCTGGCCCGAGGCCTCGTGGGCGGCGCGGATCGCCATCAGACCGCACAATTCGCCGTGCGCGCCGGCCTTGGGCGACAGGGCGACAGCGGGCATGCCGGTCAGGGTCTTCAGCCAGTGGGCCAGGGTGTCCATCAGCTCGAGCGCGCCCTGAACCGTCGAGATCGGCTGAAGCGGGTGGATATCGGAGAAGCCGGGCAGGCGGGCCATCTTCTCGTTCAGGCGCGGGTTGTGCTTCATCGTGCACGATCCCAGCGGATAGATGGCCAGGTCGATGGCGTGGTTCTTCTGGCTCAGGCGCACATAGTGGCGCATGGTTTCCGGCTCGGACAGGCCGGGCAGGCCGATCGGATCCTTGCGGACGAGGTCACCCAGGTCGGAGCCGTCCGTCTTGGGTTCCGGCAGGTCGACGCCGGTCTTGCCCCAGCCGTCGCCCTCGAAGATCAGGGCTTCGTTCTGCAACAGGCCGCGGCCGCCGGTCAGGGTGGCGGGCTTGGTCTGGACCTGGTTTGGGGCGGTCGGGCGGCCGACGGTGTTCATGGTGCTCATGGTCAATATCCCTTACGCGCCGAGGACTTTGGAGAGCGACTTGGCGAGGATCTGGATGTCGGCATCCAGGGTCGTCTCGGTCGCGGCGACCAGCAGAACGTCGTCCATGCCGGCGTCGGGGGCCAGGCGGCTGTAGGGCACGCCGGCCAGGACGTGATGGGCGGCCAGCTGATCCACGACCTCGGCCGCGTTCTTGGGCAGGCGCACCGCGAACTCATTGAAGAAACGGTCGGTCAGGACTTCGACGCCCGGAATGGCGGCCAGGGCGTCGCGCGTGGCGACGGCCTTTTCGTGGTTCAGCAGGGCCAGTTTGCGCAGGCCCGTCTCGCCGAGCAGGCTCATGTGGATGGTGAAGGCCAGGGTGCACAGGCCCGAGTTGGTGCAGATGTTCGAGGTCGCCTTGTCTCGGCGGATGTGCTGCTCGCGCGTGGACAGGGTCAGGACGAAGCCGCGTTCGCCGTCGGCGTCCACGGTTTCGCCGGTCAGGCGGCCGGGCATCTGGCGGATCAGCTTCTCGCGCGTGGCGAACAGGCCGACATAGGGACCGCCGAAGTTCAGGGCGTTGCCGATCGACTGGCCCTCGGCCGCGACGATGTCGGCGCCCATTTCGCCGGGCGACTTCAACAGGCCCATCGACACGGCCTCGGTGACCACGACGATCAGCAGGGCGCCGGCGGCGTGGGCGGCCTCGGCGATCTTGGTCACGTCGGTGGCCGTGCCGAAGACGTTGGGGGTCTGGACGACGACGCAGGCGGTGTCGGGACCGATCTGGTCGATCACGGCGGCCTCGGCGTCCACGGCGGCGGGCAGGGCCAGGGTTTCGACGCCGACGGCGTGAACCACGGTCTCGGTCGCCTTGATGTAGTGCGGGTGCACGCCGCCCGAGATCACCGCCTTGTTGCGGCGGGTCACGCGGGTAGCCATCAGCACGCCCTCGGCCATGGCGGTCGATCCGTCATAGAGGCTGGCGTTGGCGACCGGCATGCCGGTCAGGTTCGCGACCTGAGTCTGGAACTCGTACAGGTACTGCAGCGTGCCCTGCGCGATTTCCGGCTGGTAGGGGGTGTAGCTGGTCAGGAACTCCGAGCGCTGGATCACGTGGTCCACCGTCGCCGGGACGTGGTGCTTGTAGGCCCCTGCGCCGCAGAAGAAGGGCACGGCGCCGGCGGTGGCGTTCTTGGCCGCCATGGCGGACAGGGCGCGCTCGACCTCTAACTCGCCTGCGACGCGCGGCAGATCGACGGGGCCGTCCAGGCGGGCGGCCTGGGGCACGTCCACGAACAGATCATCGATGGATTTCGCGCCGATGGCGGCGAGCATCGCCGTGCGGTCGTCGGGCGTCAGGGGGAGGTAACGCATATCCGGTTCCTTGCATCCGTCATCCTCGGGCTTGACCCGAGGACCAGATGTTGTGCGGCTCATGCGTCAAAGGCTTCGCACGAGTGGTTGATCGTCCGGCCCTCGGGTCAAGCCCGAGGGTGACGGAGTTTAAAGTTAGAGGGTTTTCAGGAAATCGTCGTAGGCGGACTGGTCCATCAGGGCGTCCAGCTGCGAGGCGTCCGAAACCTTGATCTTGGCGAACCAGCCGTCGGCCTCGGCGCCCGAGTTGACGGTTTCCGGGGCGGTCGACAGGGCGTCGTTGGCCTCGACCACCTCGCCCGAGACGGGGGCGTAGACGTCCGACGCCGCCTTGACGCTTTCGACCACGGCGAAGCTGTCGCCCTTGGAGACGGTCTTGCCGACTTCAGGCACTTCGACGAACACCACGTCGCCCAGGGCGTCGGCGGCGTGTTTGGAGATGCCGACGATGGCGATGTCGCCGTCCAGGCTGACCCACTCGTGATCCTTGGTGAACTTCATGGTCTGATCTCTCAGGCTTTGGGTTTGCGGTAATAGCGTTGGGCCACGAAGGGCATGGCGACGACTTCGGCGGCGGCGGTCTTGCCGCGCACGATGACCTTCAGCGCCGTGCCCAGGGCGGCATGGGCCGGCGGGACATAGCCCATGGCGATGTTCTTGCCCAAGGTGGGGGAGGGGCCGCCCGAGGTGACCTTGCCGATCACGGCGCCGTCGGCGTCGGCGATCTCGGCGCCTCCACGGGCCGGCGCGCCTTCCTTGACGATCAGACCAACGCGAACGCGAGAGGGTCCGTCGGACAGTTCCTTGAGGACCCGGTCGGCGCCGGCGAAGTCCCCGCGTTCCTTGCGTGACTTGGACAGGGCGAAGGTCAGGGCGCCTCCGACCGGCGAGGTGGTCGGGTCGATGTCGTGGCCGTGCAGCGGCAGGCCGGCTTCCAGACGCAAGCTGTCGCGGGCGCCCAGGCCGATCGGCTTGACGCGGGCGTCTTCCAGAATGGTGTTCCAGATGCGCTCGGCTTGGTCCGCGGGGACCGAAATCTCATAGCCGTCCTCGCCGGTGTAGCCCGAGCGCGACACATAGCAATCAGCGCCGAACAGCATCAGGCGCGCGCATTCCATGAAGCCCATTTCGGCCAGGATCGGCTCGTGCGCGGCCATGACCTCGGCGGCTTCCGGTCCCTGGATGGCGATCAGCGCGCGGTCCAGCACCGTCAGCTTGGCGTCGCCTTCCAGATTGGCTTCCCAGAAGGCGAAGTCCTCGTCCTTATTGCCGGCGTTGACGACGACGAAGAGGCCGTCGTGATCCGGCCGTCCGGCCATCAGGTCGTCGATGACGCCGCCGTCCTTGTTCAGCAGCAGCGAATACTTCTGCTTGCCGGCCTTCAGGATCGCGTAGTCGCCGGGCACGAACCGCTCGAACTGGGCGATCGCATCCTCGCCGGTGATCTTGCACTGGCCCATGTGTGAGACGTCGAACAGACCGGCGTGTTCCCGCGTCCAGCGGTGCTCGGCCAGAACGCCTTCGTACTGGACCGGCATGTCATAGCCGCCGAAGCCCACCATACGGGCGCCCAGCGCGCGGTGCGCGGCGTTCAAAGGCGTGGTCTTCAGGGTCTGGTCGGTCATGGTTCAGGCTTTCACGGTCGCGTGTTGTGGCGGAGCTCCGCCGTCCTCGCGCCCCCGCTGTCCTGAAGCCTGAGAGATTCCGGCGACCAAATCATGTCGCCTTGCTCCGTCGGCGCGCCCGAATGGGCGACTTTCCAGCGTCCGTATGCTTCGCGGTCCGTTTGCCTGAGCGTTTCCGGGGCGGTTGCGCCTTCGGCGTCGAACCCTGTTTCCAGCGCCCGATCTCTCCCGCGAGAGCGTGCGACCTAAGGCATCGACTCAAGCGCCAAGTCAAGCGGGCCGGGAACAAGGTTGCGTGCGGCGGGTTGTCGTTCCGAACCCCGAAACCAAACTCAGGAATGCGAAAATGTCCATTATAGACAAGCTGTTCGGCGGCGACGACAAGCCGCGCGACACGCCCGCCAAGGCCGATGGCCCGATGCAGAAGGTGCTGGACGAACTCGCGTCTCTCGGCGGCAAGCCCATCGAGACCCTGTCGCCAGAGGAGGCCCGCCAGCAACCGACGCCGACCGATGCGGTAAAATCGTTGTTGCGCAAGGACGGCAAGGACCCCAGCGACGACATGGGCGTCAAGACCAGCGACATCACTATTCCCGGCGCCGCCGGCCCGATCCAGGCGCGCATCTACAAGCCTCACGACCATTCCGAAGACAAGCTGCACCCGGTCGTCGTCTATTTCCACGGCGGCGGCTTCGTGATCGCGGATCTGGACGTCTATGACGGCGGCCCGCGCGGCGTGTCCAAGATGGCCGATGTGATCGTGGTCTCGGTCCATTATCGCCAGGCCCCGGAACACCATTTCCCCGCCGCGCACGACGACGCCCTGGCCGCTTATCGCTGGGTGCTGGAGAATGCGCAGACCTTCCGCGGCGACCCGCAGAAGGTGGCGGTCATGGGCGAAAGCGCAGGCGGCAACCTGGCCATCGGCGTGTCGATGATGGCGCGCGACGCCGGCTTGGCCGCGCCCAAACATCAGGTGCTGGTCTATCCCGTCGCCGGCGTGGACATGGACAATGAGTCCTACGTCGAGAATGCCGACGCCAAGCCGCTGAACAAGCCGATGATGAAGTGGTTCGTGAAACACATCTTCGCCAACGAGGCTGATGCTCAGGACCCGCGCATCAATATCGTCGAGAAGGCGAATCTGTCGGGCCTGCCCTCGACGACGGTGATCTGCGCCGAGATCGATCCGCTGCGCACCGAGGGCGAACTGCTGGCCGAGAAGCTGGAGCAGGCTGGCGTCGACGTGCGTCACAAGACCTTCCACGGTTCGACGCACGAGTTCTTCGGCATGGCGACGGTCGTGCCGGATGCGGCGGCGGCCCAGACCTTCGCCGCTCACGAGCTGAAACGGGCGTTCGGTACGGCGATCCTGCCGATCTGATCCAACGAGACGCCGAAAGATAAGGAAGCGCCCCGGCTTTCGCCGGGGCGTTTTCGTTGGCGCCTCGCCCTGCCGCCTTGCCCTGGGGCCTGTCCCCCGCCAAAACGGCGCAACGCCCAGAACCGGACCGACTGCATGACCCGCACACGCCTTGACGCCCATATCGCCGCCCTGGATGCGCCCGAGGGGCTGAAGACGGTTCTGACCGTGGTCGCCGCCACCTGCGCGGACATCAGCAAGGTCGTTGCGGGCGGGGCGCTGGCCGGGGCGCTGGGCGCATCGGGACAGATCAACGTGCAGGACGAGGAGCAGAAGAAGCTCGACGTCATGACCAACGACATGCTGACCGAGGCCCTGCTGGCCAGCCCGGCCGTCGCCGGCGTCGCGTCGGAAGAGATGGACGAGGTCCAGCCGGCCTCCAATCCGGCCGGCGACTATCTGGTGCTGTTCGACCCGTTGGACGGCTCGTCCAACATCGACATCAATGCGCCCGTCGGCACCATCGTCTCGGTGCTGAAGTCCGCGACGGCGACGCCGACCGAGACTGATTTCATGCAGCCCGGCCGCAATCAGGTCGCCGCCCTCTACGCCGTCTATGGACCGCAAACCATGCTGGTGCTGACGACCGGCGCGGGCGTGAAGGGGTTCACGCTGTCGAACGACGGCGACTGGATCCTGACCCACGACGACATCGCCATTTCGCCGGACACCAAGGAGTTCGCCATCAACATGTCGAACCTGCGCCACTGGGCCGAGCCGGTGCAGACCTATGTCGGCGACCTGCTGAAGGGCGAAGAGGGGCCTCGGGCCAAGAACTTCAATATGCGCTGGGTCGCGGCCATGGTCGCGGATGTTCACCGTATCCTGATGCGCGGCGGGGTCTTCCTCTATCCCTGGGACCGGCGCGAGCCGAACAAGCCGGGCAAGCTGCGCCTGATGTACGAAGGCAATCCGATGGCCTTCCTGGTCGAACAAGCCGGCGGCAAGGCGACGACGGACGGACGCCAGGCCATTCTGGACGTGCAGCCCGAGCATCTGCACCAGCGCATCCCCGTCGCGCTCGGCTCGGCCAACGAGATCGACGCCTACGCAGGCGTCTGATGAGCGACGCCCTTCTGGTCATCGATCCGCAGAACGACTTCTGTGAAGGCGGCCGTCTGGCGGTGGCCGGCGGCGCGGGGATCATGCCGCTGATCAACCGGCTGGCGGCTCGGTTCGACCGGGTGATCGTGACCCAGGACTGGCATACGCCGGACCAGATTTCTTTCGCCTCCAACCACCCCGGTGCAGCGCCCTTCACCGAGATCGAGGTCGCCTATGGTCGCCAGATGCTTTGGCCGGATCATTGTCTTCAGGGCACGCCTGGCGCCGACTTTCATCCCGATGCAGCGCCGACGGTCGAGAAGGCCATGGCCGTGATCCGCAAGGGCTATAATCCGGCGGTCGACAGCTATTCCGGCTTTTTCGAGAACGATCACCGCACCCCGACGGGGCTGTCCGGCCTGTTGCGTGAACTCGGCGTGACGCGCGTTTTCCTCTGCGGTCTGGCCTTCGACTACTGCGTCCGCTTCACCGCCGAGGACGCGGTTCGCGAAGGGTTCGAAGCCGTGGTGATCTCCGACGCCAGCCGGGCCATCGCGTCGCAAACCGAGGCGGCGGCCCAAGAAAGTTTCAGGGCCTTGGGCGTGGCGGAGGTCAAGGCAGCCGCGCTGCTCGCCTGATCCCCTTATCCTTCGTCATCCTCCGGCGAGCGTAGCGAGACCGGGGGACCCAGCGGCGCCGAAGGCGATCCATCTGTCGAACGAAGCACCGAGACCGTGTGCGCGACAGGTTCGCGCTTTCGCGCGCCGCTGGGTTCCGGGTCTTCGCTGCGCTTCGCCCGGAATGACGAAAGCATCTACTCCCAGAAGTCCTCGGCCTCGGGGATGCGGGTGAAGGCGATCTTGGCGCCGATATAGTCGGGCAGGCCGGCCTTCGGGCCGATGCTGACGGTGTCCTTGCCGTAGCGGCGGTTCAGCGCATCCAGCGCCTGGGACAGGCGAAGAGACGGGGCCTCGCCGTCCTGATCCGGGCCGGCGGCGAACAGGTCGGTCTCGAAGGCGTCGCGGGATTTCAGGCCGTGCACCCCGACCCCGACATAGCTCAGGCGTCCCGCCTCCAACTCCGGCTCGACCTTGCGCCACAGACTGTCGAGGGCAGCCAGAAGGGCGAAGGTGTCCTGCGTCGGCGCGATGGGGCGACTCATCGCCGCCGTTTCCCAACCGCGACGACCGCTTCGAGGCGTCGCCTTCGGCCCCATGTCCAGATGCAGGGTCAGGCTGGCGCCGGTCAGGCCCATGCGCCGCAGACGCGCTCCGCACTTGACCACCAGCCGCCGCGCCACGGCCCGCGCCTTGTCCGGGGTCCGCATGGCCTGGGCCAGGACGTGGCTGTGGCTGATGGAGGCGGGCGGTTTTTCCGGCGTCGGCTCGCTGTCCAGACCATGCAGGCCGCGCCAGATGCGTTCGCCCTCGATGCTGTTCCAGACCGCCCGGGCCTGTTTCGCGCTCATGTTCCAAAGGCCGGCCGTGTCGGTGACCCCCGCCGCCTGCAACCGGACCCGCATGCGCGAGCCGATGCCCGGATATTTCGACAGCGGCAGGTCCAGCAGGGGGCCGGGCAGTTCGTTGGCCCGCAGCACCGTCAGGCCGGCCGGCTTCTTCATCCCGCAGGCGGTCTTGGCCAGGAACCGCGACGGCGCCAGCCCGACGGACGACCGCAGACAGTCGCCGACGTTTTGCAGGATGCCCGCCTGAATCCGGCGGGCCAGGGCGACGGCGTTCGCCTCCAACCGTTCTGGACCCAGCAACTCGCAGGAACATTCGTCGATCGAGCCGACCTTCCATACCGGCACATGGCGGTCGATCTCGGCCATGATCTGCTGGTGGATTTTGACGTACAGATCGGGGCGCGCCTCGGCGACGATAAGACCGGGGCACAGTTTGCGCGCCTCGGACACCCGCATCCCGGTGTGAACGCCCCAGGCCTTGCTCTCATAGCTGGCGGCGATGGCGCCGGTGTATTCGCTCATCGCCGGCCGCACGATGACCGGCTTGCCCCGCCAGTCCGAGTTCATCTGCTGTTCGACGCTGGCGAAGAAGGCGTTCAGATCGACGAACAGCCAGCGGAGGTTCGCGCTGTCTTCCACCGGTGATCCTGTCCGCTCCATCGCCGGAACGTAACAGGAACAACGTCGAGTCGAAAGGCGTCAGTGCCTCGCCGCGTAAGCATCAACCTCAGCCAGGTAGGCCGCCTTCTCCGCCTCGCCCAGGAACGACCCTTTGAAGCTGTTTTTCGCCAGCTGCGTCACCTGATCGCGTGTCAGGCCGACGGCCTCGGCCAACCGGCTGTAGTTGTCGTTCACATATCCCCCAAAATAGGACGGGTCGTCCGAGTTCAGGGTGACGTGCAGGCCCCGCCGCAGCATCTCGGGGACGGGATGGTCCTTCAGGTCATCCACCACGCACAGTTTCAGGTTCGACAGAGGGCAGACGGTCAGGGTCATCTGCTCGGCGGCCAGCCGCTGGATCAGAGCCTCGTCCTCCATCGAGCGATTGCCGTGGTCCATCCGGTCGATGTTCAGCAGGTCCAGCGCCTCGTGCACATAGGCGGGCGGGCCCTCCTCGCCGGCGTGGGCGCACAACTTCAGGCCCAGCTCACGCGCCGCAGCGAAGACCCGCTGGAACTTGGACGGCGGATGGCCGACCTCCGACGAATCCAGCCCCACGCCGATGAAATGGTGCAGATAGGGTTTGGCCGCCTCCAGCGTCGCGAACGCTTCCTCCTCGGTTAGGTGGCGTAGGAAGCTGAGGATCAGGCCGCTGGACACGCCCAGCTCCGCCTTGGCCCGGTCCATGCCTGCGATCAGCCCCTCGACCACCACGCCGAAGGGCACGCCTCGGTCGGTATGGGTCTGGGGATCGAAGAAGATTTCGGCGTGGCGCACATTATCCGCCGCCGCGCGCTGGAAATAGGCGAAGGCCAGATCCTCGAAATCCTGCCGCGTCAGCAGGACGGCGGCCCCCGCATAGTAGATGTCCAGGAAGTCCTGCAGGTTCGAGAAATCATAGGCCGCCCGCACCGCCTCGACGCTGTCGTAGGGAATGGACACGCCGTTGCGCTGCGCCAGTTCGAACATCAGCTCGGGCTCCAGCGAGCCCTCAATATGCAGGTGCAGTTCGGCCTTGGGCAGGCCGGCGATATAGGCGTCGAGCGACATGGGCGATCTCCGGGAGGATGTCGCCCCGTCTATACCCTACATCCGCTCCGGCGTGTCGATGCCCAGCAGGTTCAGCGCGATTTCAAGCTGGCGCAGAGCGGCAGCGGACAGGGCCAGGCGCGAGCGCTTGGTCGCCTCGTCCGGCGCGATCAGCACGGGGCAAGCGGCGTAGAACTTCGAGAAGGACTGGGCCACGCGATAGGCGTGTTCGGCGACCAGATGCGGCATCCGCTTGTCGTAGGCGTCCGACACGGCCGTCGAGAAGGCGTCAAGCGTCAGGGCCAGATCGCGCTCCGCCGGTTCGGCGATGACGATGGCGCCGGGCGTCAGTCCCTGTTCGGCGCCCTTGCGCAGCAGGGATTTGATGCGGACCGACTGATACAGAAGATACGGCCCGGTCTTGCCTTCGAAGCTCATGAAGCGGTCGAGATCGAAGACGTAGCTGGTCGTGCGCGCGTTCGACAGGTCGGCGAACTTCAGGGCCGCTATGGCCACCTTGTGCGCGATGGCCTCGAACTCTTCCGGCGAAAGGTCGTCGCCCAGCTTGGCCTCGTGAAGACGCTCGCGCGCCTTTTCGGTCGCCTGATCGATCAGGTCGCGTAGCTTCAACACCCCCCCCGCGCGGGTCTTGAAGGGTTTGCCGTCCTGTCCGTTCATCGTGCCGAAGCCGAGATGCTCCAGAGCGCCCTCTGCGGCGTAACCGGCCAGATAGGCGGCGCGGAAGACCTGTTCGAAATGCTCGGCCTGGCGTTCGTCGACGACATAGAGGGCGAGATCGGGCGACAGGGCCTTCTTGCGGTCCAGGATCGTGGCCAGGTCGGTCGTGCCGTACATGGCCGAGCCTTCCGAGCTGATGACCAGCAGGGGCGGGGGGGACGGGGCCTCGATCACCGAGCCGTCGGCCAGCTTCTTCTTGCGCGTCTCGCCGGGCTTGGCGACGTGGACCACCTGGGCGCCGTCGTCCTCGACCAGCAGGCCGGTCTCTTTCAGATGCGCCAGCATTTCCGGCATCTGCGGATCGGCGTCGCTTTCGCCGTTCCACAGGTCGAAATCGACCGACAGGTCGCCGTATTCGCGCTTCAGCGCCTCGCGGCTGACCGCCACGAAATGCTGCCAGAGCGCGCGGTAGCCGGGACGGCCGTTCTGAAGTTCCGCCGTCGCCTTGCGGGCGCGGTCGCGGAAGGCCGGATCCTCCTTGGCCTTGCCGGCGGCCTGCGGATACAGGCGGTCCAGGTCAGCCAGGGTGACCGGGCTTTCGGCCGGGAAGGGGCCGTCGCCTTCGGCCATGAAGGCCGCGGCCAGGCCCTCGTCGCCGCAGGCGACGATCAGCAGGCCCATCTGGAAGCCCCAGTCGCCAAAGTGGGCGTCGCCGGTGACGTGGTCGCCGCGGAAGCGGAACAACCGCTTCAGGCTCTCGCCGATGATGGCGCTGCGCAAATGGCCGACGTGCATCGGCTTGGCGACGTTGGGACCGCCGTAGTCGATGACTACCTGGCGCGGTTCGGCCACGGTCGCGGCGCCCGCGTGGGCGGCGTCGTTCGCCACCTCGGTCGCGCGTTCGGCCAGCAGCGCGTCGGAGAGCTTCAGATTGATGAAGCCCGGTCCCGCGACCTCCACCGAGGCGAAGCGGGCATCCGCGCTCAGGCGCTCGGCGATCCTGCCGGCCAGATCGCGTGGATTGGCTTTCAGCGCCTTGGCGGCGGCGAGCGCGCCATTGGACTGGAAATCGGCCAGGTCGGGGCGGTCCGACGGGGTGACGCGGGCCAGGGCCGGCTCCACGCCTTCGGCGGCGAAGGCGGCGGCGACCGCTTCGCTGAGGACGGTCTTCAGATCAGACATTATTGGCTCGGTGCGGAGGCAGGCGAGGGCGCGGCGGGCGTCGTGCCGGCGTTGACGCGGAAGCGGCTGCCCGAGCGGTTGAACTCGGCCATTTCCGGCGTCACGTCGAAACCGACCAGGATTTCGAAGTTGCTGCCGCTAGTGTCGATGCCGGCGCGCGGAATGACGATGGTGCGCTTTTCAGTGACCGAGGCGGTGCGCTGGCCTTCGAAGTTCACCGGCAGGTCGAAATATTCCTTCGACAGGATGGCGTTGTTCCGCTCGGTCACCGCGATCCAGTAGCGGTAGGTGCGCTGCTCGCCCGTCGCCTGCGGGCCCCGGCCCAGGTTGAACAGCACGTCCATGTCGACGCGAATCGGATCGGCTTCACGATATTCGCAATCCGAAGAGATGCCTTCGATCTCGCCGGTGTAGCCGACATTGGCCACGGCGGCACGGCCGCCTTCCAGTTCGACGTAGCGGGCGGCGTCGTAAAGGATCTTCACATAGGGGCACGGGCCGGCGTTGGCGCGGCGACGCAGTGGCGCGATGCGCGGTGCACGCGACGGCGCGGCGTCTTCACCCGAGGCCTGCTGCTGTTGCCCGCTACGCTCGCGTTGGCGTTGGGAGGTCTGGGCCTCGGCGGCGACGGGCAGGACGGAGGCCGCGATGGAGAGGGCGGCCAGGGCGGTGAACACGCGACGCATCAGCTTATTTTTCCGACAGCGAGAGAGGGCGCACGACGATCGGCGGCCGATCATCAACGCTCGCCGCTGATAGCGGCTAAAGCGAGGCGCGGCAAACGCTTGCTGGCCTCAGCGCTCCATCATCAGGCAGGTCGAGGTCGCGGTCGCATAGAGCCTGCCGTCCAGGCCGCGCAGATCGGCCTCCGAGAAGGCCGCGCGGCGACCGGCCTGAACGATCCGCCCCTCGGCCCGAACCGGCGTGCCGGCGGTCAGCGCCTTGTGAAAGACGGTCTTCAGTTCCAGCGTCGCATAGGTCTGACCCGGACGAAGCGTGGAATGCACGACGCAGCCGCAGGCCGAGTCGAGCACCGTCGCGATCCAGCCGCCATGGACGGTGCCCAGTGGATTATAGACGGCGGTGGTGGGGATAGCCTCGAACACCACCCGGCCTTCTTCCACTTCGGTCAGTTCGAAGCCGACGGTGCGGGCGATGGGCTCGATGAAGCCGCCCGTCATGCCCAGACGCAGTTGGTCGATCCCGGACAGGGCGGCGATATCGACGGTTTCGGTCATGCAAACGGCTCCTGATCAGGTCCGTTTACAATAAAGACGGACGCTGCCGTGGCAAGCGCCCGTCGTATCGGTCTTTACAGGCCCGGCAGTTTGAATCCGCTGCTGCGACGCGGCTGGATCGTGATGGCCTGCTGGCCGCCGGTCAGAGCCTGAAGGCGGGCGGCCTCGGTCGAGGCGTCGATGGTCTTCTGGCCTTCCGCGGTCTGGCGGACTGTCGGGGCCTGGGTCGAGGCGTCGTCCTTGCGCCAGAACATCAGGCGGTTGGCGAAGCTTTCGTCCTTGTGCGCCAGATCGCCGAACTCGTCATCGACGACATAGCGGGCCAGGGGGTCGGCCTGTTCGCCGCCGGCCTGAGCCACCAGGACCTGTTCGCCCGGCGTGCGGGTGACGGCCTGACGCTGACCCAGAAGAATCTGACGCGCGGCGCTTTCGGGGGCCAGTTCCTGCGGGCGCGGCTGGCCCGGCGCGGGCGGACGCAGGCCGTATTCCGGCGGAACGCTGAGCGGGGCGGTCGAGACGGTGACGAACTCGTCGGGCACCACCTTGGTCAGGCCGATGCCCTGTTTGATGCTTCCGCAGGCCGAGACGGCGAGCGCGGAGGAGGCGACGAGGGTCAGGACGGCGACACTGCGGATACGCATGGTTTCAGGCTCTGGTCGGCTGATGCAGGAAGCGCCGCGATGGCGCAGTCGGCATAGTGAAGACGGGGTGATTACGACTTTTCGGGGGCCGCGCCAACCTCGGAGCCTGATCGGTCGAGGGGGCGATCCCGCCAAGGCCGTGAATCAGGCTCGAAAGCGTCGAAAGCCGTCAGGCTTTCACGGGTTTGTCAGACACCAGACTGTCGATGATCAGCAGCACGACGCCGATGGTGATGGCGCTGTCGGCGATGTTGAACACCCAAGGAAACACGCCCGTGCCCGAGAAGTCGATGAAGTCGACCACATAGCCGAAGCGGATCCGGTCGATCACATTGCCCAACGCCCCGCCCATCACGAAGCCGATGGCGGTGATCAGCAGGCGGCGGTTCGACTGCGTCGCCCACCAGGCCAGGCCGGCCGAGACGACGATGGAGAAGATGGCCAGGCCCCAGCGCGCTTCGCCACCGCCGAACAGGCCGAAGCTGACGCCGGTGTTCTCGACCCAGCTGAAGTTGAGGATCGGCGGGAAAACGGGGATGCGGCCGACTTCCTGCAGCGACAGGCCGCTGATGATCCAGGCCTTGGTCAGCTGATCCAGGACGATGATCAGGAGGGCGAACACATAGGCGGTGACGGCGAGGCGCGTGATCTTCATGCGGCGCCGTTAGCAGGAAGCGGCGCCGGGGCGAAGCGGAAAACGCGGATCATATCCGCCGCCGTCAGAACAGGCTGCCCTGATCGGCGGCGGACGGCCTCGGCTTGGCCGCCGGACGCGGCGGGAACGGACGGGGTTCGCCGCCGTCGATTGTCGCGGGCTGAACGCCGTCGCCGAACACCAGCCGGACCGCCTGACCCGGCTCCAGCGCCTTGGCCGAGGTGATCCAGGCGCCGTCTGAATCTTCCACGCGGGCGAAGCCGGGCTTGGGCCGTCCGGGGTCCAGGGTCGTCAACGCGCGCGACAGCGCCGCCAGGCGATCGGCGTCCCTCTCCAGCCGACGGGGTATGACCCCGTCCAATCGCGCGCCGACGGCTTCAAGCCGCGCCTGACGCTGATCCAGCCGTCGATGCAGCGGTTCGGGCGACAGCCGCCCAGAGACCTGCAACAGCCGCCGCTCGCCGCGCGCCACGCCGGCCTGAAGCGCCGCGCCCAGCCGGTCGCCCGCGCCGCGCAGCCGATCCTGCCCCCGCTCGATCCGCGTGCGCAGCAGGGCCGGGCTCAGCTTGCCGCCCGTCACCGCCAGATGCCGCTCGTGCAGGGCGACGTTGCGTTGCAGCCCCGAACCGAGGCGGCTCGAAACATGGTCCAGCCGCTGCTGCGCCAGGGCCAGCAGGTCCTCCGGTCGCGCCGGCAGGCCGCGCGCCACCGCCCGCAGGCGCGTACGTCGATCCTCAATCAGCCGCCCGCCCGCCTGCACCATACGCCGGTCCATGTCGGCGACGGCGTAGCGCAGGTCCGCCAACACCGGCGTCGCCATTTCGGCCGCGCCCGTCGGGGTCGGCGCCCGGCGATCCGACACGAAGTCGATCAGGGTGGTGTCGGTCTCGTGCCCCACGGCCGAGATGATCGGAATGCGCGCCGCCGCCACGGTCCGCGCCAGGCCTTCGTCGTTGAAGCACCACAGGTCCTCGACCGACCCGCCGCCGCGCGCGACGATCAGCAGGTCGGGGCGGGGGATCGCGCCGTCTGGCGTCATCGCATCAAAGCCGCGAATGGCGTTCGACACCTGACCGCAAGCCGACTCGCCCTGAACGACCACGGGCCAGACGATGACGCGACAGGGCCAGCGTTCGGCGATCCGGTGCAGCACGTCGCGGATCACCGCGCCGGTCGGGCTGGTGATCACGCCGATGGTCGCGGGAAAAGCGGGCAGGGGCGTCTTGCGCCCCGGCTCGAACAGCCCTTCCTCACGCAGCCGGACCTTCAGCCGTTCCAACTGGGCCAGCAGGGCGCCCACCCCGGCCGCCTCCATGCTCTCGATCACGATCTGATAGGAGGACCGCGCCGGATAGGAGGTGATCTTGCCGGTGACGATGACCTCCAGCCCCGCTTCGGGCTGAACGCCCAGGCCGCGCACCGACCCCTTCCACACGACGCCGTCGATAGCCGACTTGTCGTCCTTCAGCGTCAGATAGATGTGGCCCGAGGCGTGGCGGTTGACCTTGGAGACCTCGCCGCGCAGCCGCACGTGGCCGAACCGGTCTTCCAGCGTGCGCTTCAGCGCGAACGACAGTTCCGAGATCGACAGGGGCGGATTGTTGTCGCGCGGGGCAGGGACCTCGGCCGGGCCTTCAAATACGTAGGAGTCGTCGCTCATGAAGACATCCTAGCCTGCGTCGATCCGCCCGGGAACGCTGCGCGCGCCCTACCGTTCGACTTTCATGGCCGCCGACCCGCCCGGAACCGATCCTTCTGACCGTGACCCGCACGAGCGCGATCTGTCGCGCCGCGCCGGGGGCGGCGGGGCCATGAGCCCGTGGCTGATCATCGGCTGCATCATTCTGCTGGGCCTGGGCGTCTATGTCGTCTCGGCCCTGCTCTAATGCCCAAGGAGGCCGTATGAACCGCTTCGTCCCGCTCGCCGCCATTCTTTGCCTGACCGGCGGCGTCGTCGCCTGCTCGGATCGCGACGACGATGTGGTCCAGGCCCCTGCGCCGGGCGCAGCGCCCGTGGCCTTGCCGGATCAACAGGCGGATGCCGCCGCCTCGAACGCCGCCTTGGCCTTCAACATGACCCGCGATCAGCTGGAAGACGCGGATCTGTATTCGCGCGCCAACGTGGATCTGGGCGACGTGGAAACCCTGGTGCTGGACGCCTCGGGCGCCCTGACCCATCTGGTCGTCGAACTGGAGGGACCTGGCGACATGAAGGTGTTGGTTCCGGTCGCGGACGTGTCTCCGATCGACCGCAACGGCGACCGGGATCTGGTCACCGATCTGACGCCCGGCCAGCTTCAGGCCCTGCCGGCCTGGACCCCGCCAGCGCGCTGATTGGAGGCTGAATGCGGCGTTAAGTCTGACGGGTGCTTGACCGGCCGGCGCCGGCCGGTCATTGCCCGATCTCATGAACATTCTTCTCGTCGGATCGGGCGGCCGCGAACACGCCCTGGCCTGGAAGATCGCCCAGTCGCCGCTGGTCACGCGCCTGGTCGCCGCACCTGGCAACCCTGGCATCGAGAAGCTGTGCGAGTTGCGCGTCGTCAAGGCGGACGACGCCGAAGGCCTGGCCGCCCTGGCCAGAGAGATCAAGGCCGACCTGGTCGTTGTGGGGCCAGAGGTAGCGCTGGCCGCTGGTCTCGCCGACCGTCTGGCTTCGGCCGGCATTCCCTGCTTCGGGCCGACCGCCAAGGCGGCGCAGCTGGAAACCTCGAAGGCCTTTTCGAAGGGCTTCCTTGAACGGCACGAAATCCCCACCGCCGGCTACGGCGTCTATGACACGGTCAAGGACGCCAAGGCGGCGCTGGACGTGTTCCGGCCGCCCTATGTCATCAAGGCCGATGGCCTGGCCGCCGGCAAGGGCGTGGCCATCAGCCCCGACCGCCCCGACGCCGAGGCCGAAATCGAACGGATGCTGGGCGGCCGATTCGGTGCGGCCGGCGCCCGCGTCGTGATCGAGGAGTTCATGGACGGCGAGGAAGGCTCGCTGTTCGCCCTGTGCGACGGTCAACGCGCCCTGCTGTTCGGCGGCGCCCAGGACCACAAGCGCGCCTTCGACGGCGACCTTGGTCCCAACACCGGCGGCATGGGCGCCTATTCGCCCGCGCCCGTCTTCACGCCCGAGCTGGTGCAGCAGGCCGACGCGCTGATCGTCCAGCCGACGATCCGCAAGATGGCCGAAGAGGGCGCGCCCTATCGCGGCGTCCTCTACGCCGGCCTGATGGCGACCGAGGACGGCCCCAAGGTGGTCGAGTTCAACGCTCGCTTTGGCGACCCGGAATGCCAGGTGCTGATGATGCGGATGGCGGGCGACATCGTTCCCTATCTGCTGGGCTGCGCGCGCGGCGACGTCTCGGGCCTGGCTTCGCCCGCCTTCAAGCCTCAGACGGTGATCTGCGTGGTCATGGCCGCCAAGGGCTATCCCGACAGCCCGCTGGAAGGTTCGATCATCCGCGGCGCCGATCAGGACTTCGGCCCTCATGTCCAGGTCTTCCATGCGGGGACCAAGCGCCGCGACGACGGCTTGCTGGCCGCTTCGGGCGGGCGCGTCCTGAACGTCTGCGCCGAGGGCGACGACATCGCCCAGGCCCGTGAACGTGCCTATGCCGCCATCCGTAAGATCGACTGGCCGGGCGGCTTCAACCGCTCCGACATCGGCTGGCGGGCGCTGGACCGGGGCTGAAGCCTAGGCCGCCGCGAACAGCAGTCGGCCCTCGCCCATGCGCTCGCGCAAGGCCGGAAGGTCGGTGTGTGCGACCGAGAAACAGCCATAGCTGCGACCCAGCTTGCCTTCGCGCGCCAGGAAGTCGGGATCGGCGTAGTCGGCGCCGTGGATGATGATGGCCCGCTCGCGCGCCTTGTCGTTGGTGTATTCCAGCCCGTCCAGCAGCACGTTCGGCCCCTGTTGCGCGCCCCAGTTGGCCCCCGCCGTCGCATAGGCGCCGATCGAGGACATGTTGGAATCGGGCGTGTTGGAAAAGCGCTGGGCATAGCCGGTGTGGCTGGGGTCCGATCCCCGGCCGTGGCAGGTGCGCAGCACCTTCACTTCACCCGCGATCAGATCGACTTCGTACAACCGCTCCTCGCCCGAGAACTTCTGGAAGTCGACCAGATACATCCGGTCGCGCAGAGGCAGGCGGTGATGGTGGGTGTCAAGCGCGGTCATGGCGCGCTCCATCAGCTCCTTGCGAACATGACCGCGTGGATCCAGCGGCGGCGGGGTCAGGGCGGAGGTCTGGACCGTGGGCAGACCGACCTGCGGCATGGCGATCGGAGTTCCGTTCTGGGCCGTCGTCAGCGGCGCCGTAGCGCTCGCGCTGGCGCATCCCGCCAGCATGGCCGATCCACCCAGAATAAGTCCTCGTCTCGATAGCCGCATGCGACGCCCTCGTTGCGGTTGGTCTTGGGGCGTGTTTGTTTCAGTTGGTTACGGGCGAGGCAACCTGAGCCTTGTGGGGCATTTTTGCGGCCGTCGCGTCGCGGGGAGAGATTGATGAAACGTTTTGGAATCGCGCTGGCGGCGCTGATGGCGTCGGCGGCGAGCGCCCATGCGCAGCAAACCCCCGTGGGCACAGGCGTTTCGGCGCAACCCAACACAACGTTCGTTGAAGCCGGAAGGTTGCTTGCGGATCCGTCGAACGGCGTTGTGCAACGCGATAAAACTCTCGTGATCAGGGGGAACCAGGTCGTCGAAGTGCGCGACGGCTTCGTCGGCGACGCATCGCAAGGCAAGGTCGTGGACCTGCGCCAGGCCTTTGTCCTGCCCGGCCTGATCGACAGCCACGTCCATTTGACGAGCCAGCAAAACCCGAACGCACGCCTTGAAGAGGTGACGCTTTCAGATGCGGATCAGGCGATGGTCGGCGCCCGCTACGCGCGTCGCACCCTGATGGCCGGCTTTACGACGGTGGCGGATCTGGGCGCCTCGAACCAAGCCATCTTCGCCCTGCGAAACGCCGTTCGGAACGGCGACGTGCCGGGACCGCGCATCATTGCGGCGGGGTCGTCGGTGTCGATCCACGGCGGGCATGGCGACATCAACGGCTATCGCGAGGACGTCATGCACCTGCTGTCGTCCGAGAGCATCTGCTCGGGGCCTGAGGACTGCATGCGGGCCGTGCGCACCCAGGTTCGCGCCGGCGCCGACATCATCAAGATCACCGCGACGGGCGGCGTACTGTCCAACACCGCCGCCGGCCTGAACCAGCAGTTCAGCGACGACGAACTGTCCGCCATCGTCGGCAGCGCCCACCGCATGGGCCGCCAGGTGACGGCGCACGCCCACGGTGTGGACGGCATCAACGCCTTCCTGCGGGCCGGCGGCGATTCCATTGAACACGGCACCTATCTGGACGATCAGTCGATCCGCCTGTTCAAGTCGAACGGCGCCTGGCTGATCCCGACCCTGCTGGCCGGCGATTTCGTGGCGCGCATCGCCTCCGGCCCCGACAACTTCTTCACCCCCGCCCAAACGGCCAAGGCGCTGGAGGCCGGGCCCAAGATGCTGGACATGGCGCGCCGCGCGCATGAGGGCGGGGTCAAGATCGCCTTCGGCACCGACTCGGGCGTTTCGGCCCACGGTGACAACGCCCAGGAGTTCGCGCTTCTGGTCCGCGCCGGCCTGAGCCCGCTCGAGGCCATCCAGGCCGCCACCGTCGGCGCCGCCGAACATCTGCGCATCGCCAATGAGGCCGGTAAGATCGCCGTGGGCATGCCCGCCGACATCGTCGCCGTCTCGGGCGATCCGCTGACGGACGTGACTGAGCTGGAGCGGATGAAGTTCGTGATGAAGTCTGGCGTGGTCTATCGCGCCGATTGAATCCAGTCGTTCAGGAAGGCGGCGAAAGCCGCCTCGTCCTCGAACCGGGCGACGACCGGCCAGGCGACGACGTCCTTGCGCTGCTCGGGCGTCAGCCGGACCCAGTCCTTCTCCGTCGTGACCAGGCGGGCGTCGAACACCGCAGCCCGGTCAGTCAGGAACGTCATGTCGGCGTCGCTATAGGCCGCGTGGTCGGGGAAGGGGACGAAGTCGACCAGGTCGCAGCCCGCCGCCTTCAGCGACCGCTCGACCTTCCAGGGCTTGGCGATGCCGGCGAACCCGACTTGCGGCCCTGACGGCGGCGGTCCCTCCGGCGTCAGGCGCGCGACAAAGACGGGCAGGGCGCCGAACACCGCCAGCAGTTCGGGATCGGCCTCCTCGACATCGGTCGGCAGCATGACCACCACGGCGTCGGCGCGCGCCAGGCCGGCCTTCAGCGGCTCGCGCATGGGGCCGGACGGAAAGACCGAACCGTCTCCGAACGGCCATTCGTCGCCGCGCGTTTCGCCGTCCACGACGATCAGGCTGACGGTCTTTTTCAGGGCCGGGTTCTGATGGCCGTCGTCCAGCACCAGAGCCTGCGCCCTCTCCGCGACGGCGGCCTTGGCGCCCGCGACGCGATCGCGCGCGATCCAGACCGGCGACCCTTGCGCCAGCATCAGCGGCTCGTCCCCGACATCGTCGGCTGTATGGATTTGAAGATCGACCCGGACCGGCCCCTCCAGCCGCCCGCCATAGCCGCGCGACAGACCTTGCGCCTCCACCCCCGCCGCCCGCAGCAGCCGCAGGGTTTCGCGCGCGACCGGCGTCTTGCCCGATCCGCCGACCGTCAGATTGCCGACCGAGATGACCGCGCAGCCGGGGTCGATCGGGACGGTCTTGGCGATCCGGCGCGCCGTCACGGCGGCCCAGACCCAGCCCAGCGGTTTCAGCGCCGTGCGCGTCATCCGGGCGTGGTTGCTGTCGCGCACATACCACCAGCGCGGCGTGTTCAGCTTCATCGCCGGCCCTGCCTCTGCGGCATCAACGGCGACAGCAGCGCCCACAGTCGCTCCAGCCCGCCTCCAGCTTCGACCGCCGCGCGACGCCCGCGCTCGCCCATGGCCTTGGCCGCGTTCAGGTCTTCCAGCAGGGGCTCGATCACGCCGGGCAGGTCGGACGGCGCCTGAACCAGAGCCAGGCCCCCCGCCTCGACCAGGGCCGCCGTCACCGGCGCCCAGTTGGACGCATCCGGCCCTGTAATCGTCGGCTTGCCCAGCCGCGCGGGCTCCAGCGGATTGTGCCCCCCGACCGGCGGCAGGCCGATGGCGGGCGCGAAAGACCCGCCCATCACCACGACATCGGCCAGCCGCAGGAACAGGCCCATCTCGTTCAGCGTATCGGCCAGATAGATGTCGGTGTCCGGCCCGATCGTCTCGCCCCGCGAGCGCATGGCGAAGGCGTATCCGTCGTGTTGCAGCGCCTGGGCGATGTGCCCCCCCCGCTCGGGATGGCGTGGCGTCAGAATCAGGCAGACTCGCTCGCTCAGATGGTCCAGCGCGCGCACGATGGCGATCTCTTCGCCCTCGTGGGTGCTGGCGGCGACGATCACCGGCCGGTCGCCAATGGCGGCGGACAGGCGGCTGAAGGCGGCGGGGTCGTGGGGCAGGGCCTCGCCGGACAGTTTCAGGTTCACCAGCCCGTCGATCCGCGCGCCCATGCCCTCCAGGCGCTGGGCCGAAACCGCATCCTGCGGCAGGACCAGATCAAAGGCGCCGGTCAGCGCCTGCGCGGAGGCCGGAAACCGCGCCCAGCCCTCCACCGTCTTTTCAGTGATGCGCGCGCTGACCAGGGCCAGTTTCACGCCCCGCCGCCGCGCCGCCAGCAACAGATTGGGCCACAGTTCGCTCTCGACGAAGACCGCAACGCTTGGCCGCCAATGGTCCAGGAACCTCTCGACCACGCCGGGGGCATCGACCGGCGCATATTGGTGGATCACGCCTGTCGGCAGTCGTTCGGCCAGAATCTGCGCCGAGGTCACGGTGCTGGAGGTAACCAGAACGATCAGGTCCGGTCGCGCCTTCGTCAGCCGCTCGACCACGGGCAGCAGCGACAGGCTCTCGCCGACACTGACGCCGTGCAGCCAGACCACATCGCCTGCGGGGCGCTCGGTGCGAGTGAAGCCCATCCGCTCGTCCACCCGCACCGGGTCTTCCTTGCCCCGCCTGGCGCGCGCATCCAGCAGGCGCGGGGCCAGCGGCTCCAGCGCGCGCGTCGCCAGCCGATAGGCGATCAGCGGCAGCGGCGTCACGGCTGCATCCTCATGGTTTCAGGCCCGTGATCGCATCGGCTCGCGCCTCGACGGCGTTCAGCCGCGCGGCCCAGTCCTGGCGGACGTGATCCAGGTCGTCGCCGGTCGGATAATCGGCGATGTCCCAGACGATGGCGCCTTTGGCGAAGGGCAGGGGCAGGATCGCGCGGTCCCAGCTGTTCAGCCGGATGGCCGGATTGCACGACATGCCGATGAACAGCGTCGGCGCCTTTGAGATCTTGGCCATCATCGGCAGACCCTCGGCCATCTGGCGCGCCGGGCCGCGCGGACCGTCCGGCGTGATGGCTAGGGCGCCGATCTTCAACTGACGCAGGCCCGCCCGCAGCGCCTGCGACCCGCCCTTGTCCCGGTCCGCCTTGTCCTTGTTCGAAGACGAACCGCGAATGGCGGGAAAGCCCTGGCGAGCCACAGCCTTTGCGATGAACTGACCGTCCGCCGACAGGGAAATCAACGCCTTGGCCGGCTGCGCGCGGTTCAGCGGCCAGCACGCCGGCGACAAGCCGATGCGCGAATGCCAGAAGGCGCACAAAACCCCGCCGCCCCGGGCCCAAACACCCTCGGCCACCGCCTGGTTTTCGTGGGTCCAGCGCATGGTGGCGAAGCAGAACTGCATCCAGTGCGCCAGGATGAAGGACAGGCTGGCCTGGACGGCCGGAATGCGCAGCGGCCTCACGCGACCGTCTCGACCGTGGGCGCGGCGCCGTCCAGCGACTGCTGGCGGGCCAGGCGCGAATAGAGCCCGCCTCTGGCGACCAGGACGTCGTGCGAGCCTTCCTCGACCACCCGGCCGGCCTCGATCACATAGATGCGGTCGGCGTTCCGGACGGTGGACAGGCGGTGGGCGATCATCAGGGTGGCGCGCCCCTGCATCAGCCGCTCCAGCGCCGCCTGGACCAAGGCCTCGCTCTCGGTGTCCAGGGCGCTGGTGGCCTCGTCCAGCAGCAGGATGGGCGCATCCTTGACGAAGGCGCGGGCGATGGCGATGCGCTGGCGCTGACCGCCGGACAGACGCAGGCCCGCCTCGCCCGCGCGGGTGTCGTAACCTTGCGGCAAGGCGGTGATGAAGTCATGGGCGGCGGCGGATCTTGCGGCGTCCTCGATCTGCGCCTGCGTCGCGCCCGGCCGTCCATAGGCGATGTTGGCGGCGATGGTGTCGTCGAACAGGAAGGGCTCCTGCGTCACCAGGGCGATGTGGTCGCGCAGGTCATGGATGCGAAGCGCCCGCACGTCGGCGCCGTTGATCGTCACCGCCCCGCCTGTAACATCATAGAAGCGCGGCAGCAGGCTCAGGATCGTGCTCTTGCCGCCGCCCGACGGCCCGACCAACGCCACCGTCTCGCCCGGCGCGACCCGCAGGGACACCCCGTCCAGAGTCGGCGCATCAGTCCCGGCGTAGGCGAAGGACACCTTGTCCAGCACGACCTCCACCGGCCCGGCGGCCAGGGGCGCGGCGTCGGCCGCCTCACGGATTTCCGGCTGGATGTCCAGGGCCCCGAACAGGCGCCGCGCGGCGGTGAAGCCCTCGCTCATCACCGTGGCCAGGTTGGTAACCTGACGCAGGGCTTGGCCGGCCGCCAACAGCATGCCGATGAAGGCGGCGAACCCGCCCACGGTCATGTCGCCCGACTGCGCCCGCCATCCGGCGTAGGCCATGACGGCGGCGACGACGATATAGGCGACCAGATCGCTCGACGGACCGGCGAAGGCGCGGGCGTTGGCGCCCTTGATGACGTGGCGCTGGCGACGGGCGACCACCTCGGCGACGCGGTCCTGTTCGGCGGCCTCGCGGTTCTCGATCTTGATCAGGCGAACCCCGTCCAGGTTTTCCATCAGGGCGGTGGACAGGTTTTCGGTCTCGGCCATGGCGCCGACGGCGGCCTTGCGCGTCTTGCGCCCGAACCGGCGCAGCACCAGCGCCACCAGCGGCACGCCCAGCAGCACCACGATCGTCAGCTGCCAGTCGATGAAGCCCATGTAGATCAGCACCGCGACCAGGGTCAGCAGGTTCTGGGTGTAGTTGACCACGCCCGAGGTGAAGGCCTCGCGCACCATATTGGCGTCGAACAGCACCGAGGAGACGAAGCCGCCCGAGTGCTGGCTGCGTAAGCGCGCCAGATCGGCGCGGATCATGGCCCCGAACAGGCGGATCTGGATGTCGCCGACGATGGTGTGACCCAATCGGTTGACCAGGGCGGCCTGGCCCAGCGCCGCCAGGGTTCGCGCAATGGCGACGGTCAGGATGGCGACCGGGATCCAGACGACGGCCTTGTCCGCCGGAAAGGTCACCAGGCCGAACAGACTGATCGGCTTGGTCCCGCCCAGGAACAGACCGTTGACGGCCGGCTCCAGCAGCTTCAGCAGCGCCGCCGTCAGCAGGCCGGTCGTCGCCGCGCACAGGACCGACAGGATCAGCGATCCCTTGTGCTTGGACAGATAGTCGCGCCAAATCCGCGCCAGCAAGGCGCGCAGCGGCATGGTTTCGGAGGCGGCGACGGTCATCGGCTCTCGGTCGTCCGAGCCGCCCTTCAAGTCAAGGCTTGTCCGGCGACGGTTCCAGCGCACGGCCCGGCTCGTCGGCGCGGATCAGGGTTTCGCCGGGCGCTTCCTGGATCCTGACGGCGGGCGGAACCGTCGGATTGGACGCGTATCGACGCCCGTCGAACGGCACGGCGACCTCATAGCCCTCGGTGATTCCGCCGCCCGCGACATAGACGCCCAGATCCCGTCGGCCATGGGTTTGTCGCTCCAGCAGCCGGATTGGCGCGCGGGCGACGCTGATCTCGCCGACCGAGCGATAGGTCGCGCCGGTGCGGTCCAGCACCAGCAGCCGGCATCCGCCCGAGCCGCACCAGTTGGGGCCGGTCAGATAGACCAGGGTCATGGCCCCGTCCGGCGTGATCGCGGCCGTATAGCGGGTGGTGTCCAGCGCCTCCTTGGCCCGGTCGCGCAGATAGGCGATCAGGGCGGGGTCTTCGGGGGGCGGCGTTTGGGCGGCGGCCGCGCCAGCCCACAGGCTGGCGGCCACGACGGCGGCTGCGGCGAGGGTTCTCATCGGGATGTTCTCCGGTCTCGACAAACATTCCAACGCGTCAGGATCGAGATCGGATGACGCGGCGGCGTCGGATCGCTATCTGGCGGGCATGGCGCGCTTCGACCTCTCGACCGCGATGGGCCGTTTTCGGGCGCATTGGCATTATTTCTGGGCCGACCACGCGTTTTTGCGCGTGGCCTTTTCCAACGCCCACTGGCTGGGCCCGGATCTGGTGCGCACCAATCAGCCGTCGCCGCGCCAGCTGGCTTATTGGAAGTCTAAGGGCGTCAAGACGGTCATCAATCTGCGCGGCGAGCGGGATGAGGGCTATTACTGGCTGGAGAAGGACGCTTGCGAGCGGCTGGGCCTGACCCTGATCGACGCGCCGCTGGACTCGCGCGATCCGCCCGAGACGGTGCGCATCCACCGCGCGCGCGACCTGTTCAGGACGATCCAGTATCCGGTGCTGATCCACTGCAAGTCCGGCGCGGATCGGGCGGGCATGATGGCGGTCTTCTATCGCCACTTCCACCTTGGCGAGCCGATCTCGGTCGCCATGAAGCAGCTCTCGAAGAAATATCTGCACTCGCGCGAGGGGCTGACCGGCGTGCTGGACTATACGCTGGAGAAATACGTCAACGAGATCGAGCCAAAGGGCATCAGCTTCATCGAGTGGGTCGACAGCCCCGACTACGACCCCAAGGCCATACGCGCCGAGTTCAAGGCCGGCTGGTGGGGCACGCTGCTGACCGACAAGCTGCTGCGGCGCGAGTAGGGGGCTTCAGCCCCAGGGGCCGGTCTTCGGTTCGTCGCCGGCCTCGCCGTTTGCGCGGGCCTCGGCGGCCAGTTCGGCGTCGCGACGCGCCTTGCGGTCGGCCTCCCACCGTTTGAACCAGCGGGCGTAGTCGATGTGGCCGCGCAGCGAAAAGCTGAACAGCGCCAGCACGGCCAGCAGGCTGACCAGTTGAAAGATCTGTTGCGGTTCCAGGTTCATCGTCGTCCTCGCCTACAGATCGAAACGTCGGATCGAGGAGCCGGTTCGGCCCCTCGATGTCGCACTCAGTCCTCGGCTCAGGCCGCGTCGCCGCGAGGATCGATCAGCTTGTGGGCGTGCAGGATGAAATAGCGCATGTGGGCGTTGTCCACGGTCGCCTGGGCGCGCGCCTTCCAGGCCTTCTTGGCTTCGTCATAGCTGCCGAAGGCGCCGACGAACTCGACCTGCGACAGGTCGCGGAAGGTCGGCTCGCCCAGGTGACGAAGCTCGCCGCCGATCACGATGTGCAGCAGCTGCGGCGGGACGGCATTCTGATCGGTCATCGGAAATCCTGAAGGCTGTGCCGGAAGGCTTGGGGGGAGGAGGTTTGAGCGCGGCATAGGCCGAGAACGCCCTCGGATCAATGTTGGCGGGGGTTTTTCCGTCCCCGCCTTCAGGTCGAAAGCGGCACGTTTTTACAGCGCCGCACGATCATCGGCTGGATGACTGGCGCCGCGCAGACCAGGCTGGCCTGACGCGGATCCGGCCGGTTGAAGGCCCACGGCCGCCCGTGGTGATCGCTGACCCTCGCTCCGGCTTCGGTCGCGATCAGCCAGCCCGCAGCGACGTCCCAGTCCCATTTCGGCGTCAGGGCCAGGGCGGCGTCAAAGGCGCCGGCGGCGACCAGCGCCATCCGATAGGCCAGGGCGTTGCGTTTCTCGAAACGCATCGCCGGCCACGGTTCGTCGTCGAAATAGGGCGCTTCGATCAGTCGCGCATCGCCCAAGATCGAGGCGTCCTCCAACGTATCGACATCCGAGGCGTGGATGGGTTTGCCGTTACGTCGCGCCCCGCCGCCGCGCGTCGCCACATAGGTCTCGTCCACCTCGGGCGCATGGATGACGGCGGCGACGACTTCGCCGTCCTCGACCACAGCGATGGGCACACACCACCACGGCGTCCGCTTCATGTAGGCGACGGTGCCGTCGATGGGATCGACCACGAAGATGCGTCGTTTCGACAGACGCTCGGCCGTATCCGCCGTCTCTTCCGACAGCCATCCATAATCAGGCCGCGCCGACAGCAGCCTGTCCTTCAGCATGGCGTCGACCTTCAGGTCGCCGCTGGTGACGGGCGAACCGCCGACCTTGGACTCGATCTTCAGCCCCGCCTCACGCTCAGCGATGGCCAGCGCCCCGGCGTCGATGGCCGCCTGGCGGATCAGGTCGAGGTCGGCTTGCAAGTCGATCATTTGCCCGCGATGGCCACCGCGTCGAACATCAGGCTGGGCACGTTAAATCCGCCCCGGAACTCTAGGTCCGAGCCGCGCTCGAGGCGCAGATACAGGTCAGTCAGCTTGCCCGCGACTGTGACCTCGCTGACCGGATAGGCGATCACGCCGTTCTCAAACCAGAAGCCCGACACCCCGGCGGACCAGTCGCCTGTATTGCCGTTCAGCGACGGGCCGAACATCGACGTCACCAACAGGCCGGTGTCGGCATCCGCCATCAGGCCCGCCAGATCCCGCTCGCCCGGCTCCATATGCAGATTGTGGGTCGAGACGCCGGATGGCCCGGCCAGCCCCCGCGACGCGTGGCCGGTCGTCTCCAGGCCCAGCTGACGGGCGGCGGCGCTGTTCAGCAACCAGGTGGTCAGGACGCCGTCGTCGAACAGGGCGCGCTTCTGGACCGCCACGCCTTCGTCGTCGAACGGGGTCGATCCCATGCCGCGCAGGCGGAACGGATCGTCGATCAGGGTGACGCCCTCGGCGAACACGCGCTGCCCCATGCGGTCCTTCAGGAAGGAGGTGCCGCGCGCGATCGACGGGCCGGAAATGGCGCCGATAGCCGGAGAGACGATCTGGCCCGCCATCCGGTTGTCGAAGATCACCGGGGCGGTGGTCGAGGCGATCTTGCGCGGCCCCACGCGGGCCACGGCGCGCTCGCCGGCGGTACGCCCGATCAGGTCGGCGCCCGGCAGGTCGGACAGGTGGCGAGTCGAACGGCTCTCGCCGCCGCGCTCCATCGCGCCGTCCTTTTCGGCGATGACGCCGACGCCCAGCGAGAAGGCTGACCCTTCATAGGCGCCGTCAAACCCGTGAGAGGTCACCAGCCGCCAGCGGCTGGATGACCAGCCGGCGTGTCCGCCTTCTGACCGCGCAACGCCCGTCACCGCCAGAGCAGCCGCCTCGGCCTCGGCCGAGACCTGCTCCAAAGTTTGGGCGCTGCGTTCGCTGGGATCGAACAGCTCCAGATCGATGAACGGCCCGCGCGCCAGCCGATCCTCGGGCGCGAAACCCGCGTGGGGATCTTCCGGCGCCAAGCGCGCCATGGCCACCGCCCGCTCGACCAAGCGCTGCTGGGTCGCCGGCGATAGGTCCGAGGCCGAGACCGACGCCTGCCTCTGGCCCACGAACACGCGCAGGCCCAGGTCGCGCGATTCCTCGCGTTCGACGTCTTCCAGCTTGCCGTTGCGAACCCCGACCGACAGGGATCGGCGATCGGCGCTGACCGCCTCTGCGGCGTCGGCGCCGGCCTTCAGCGCGGCCTTGACGATGTCGTTGAGAAGATCGGTGGAAACGGACGCAGCCAAGGTTTCAGTCATGCCCTGATATGGCGGACGCCCCGCTGCACCGCAACCTGCTGCACCGCAACCGCGTTAGACGACAGCGAAGGCGATCAGGCCCACAGCCGCCGTCAGCAGCGCCACCCAGGTCAGCAGCATGCCGACGACGCGACCCAGCGACGGCCCGGTCTGCAGCAAAAGGCCCAGGGCATGGGCGACCCGACCGACGAACAGCGTCGCGCCGACCCCGTGAATCATCCAGGCCGGCGCGCCCACGGCGGCCAGCAGCAGCATGGCGATCATGCCGGGCGTCGCATATTCCACCAGATTTCCGAAGGCGCGGCTGGCGGCCATCAGATCCGCGTTTCCGCCGTCGCCGAACGACACCATGTGTTTGCGCCGCCCGCTGACCACGATGCCCGACAAGACCAGCATCATCAGGATCAGCAGGCCGCTCCACAGGGCGGCGGCCTGGACGGCGTACATCAGCGGCGTGGTCATCGATCAGTCCTCGCGCCCGACGGGGTAGAGCAGATAGTGGTCGTCATAGAAGGGCGTGCGTTCATAGAACCAAGCCAGACGCGCCTGCGGATCGGCGGCGAACGTAGCGTCGGCCGCCACCTTGGCCTCGAACTCGGCCTTCAACGCCGGGTCCGCCGCCATCATCTTGTCCGCCAGCGGCGCGATGGCGTAGGCCTCGATATATTCGACGCGGCTCATCACCTCGGGGAACATGCCCCAGGCGAAGAAGCTCTCGCTGGATTGCGGCTCCAGCAGCAGCACGACGATGTCGCCCAACGGCTGATCCGTCGGCACGCGCACCGAGCCGATCGGATACGTCCAGTCGCGCTTCTCGACCTCCACCGTCTTCACCGAAGCCTGCACGTGACCTTCATTGGCGCGGGTCGCCAGCTTGGGCTCGACCAGGCGCAGCATCGACAGGTTCACGGTGCGCGCAGCCTCGACCGTCTCCATTTCGATCCCGTGCGTTTTCAGCCGCTCGATGATGTCGGTGCGATAGCCCGGCACCCAATAGGCCGTCGGCCGCGTCAGGGTCAGCGTCGGCTTGGAGCCATAGAAGGGCATTTGCCACAGGTCGGGATCGGGGCGGCCCAGCCAGCGGATCTCCTTCCGACCAGAGGCGGCGCTATCATACATCTCGTACAGCATGCCCTTGAACGGGCGCGTGGACGACGCCGTCTCGTCGGCCTCGAAGTTGGCGGGGATTTGCGCCGGACGCAGGGCCTTGTCCTGATCCGTCGCGGCGCGCAGACCGGCGCCCTGATCGGCCAGCAACCGCATCGCCTCCTCGATGAAGACATAGGTGCCCAGCACCCGCTGTTCGTGCGGTTTCAGGCTGTGGTTCTCGATCAGGATCGTCGGTACATGGGCGGCCGCGCCCCAGCCGTTCGAGAACCGCTCGCCCAGGCCGCCGTCCGACAGGCCCTTCTTCGGCTCGTCGTCGTCGATGCCGAACACCAGTTCGCCGGGGATATGGCCTTCGCGTTCCAGCGCGGCGTTCATCGCCGGCTTGAACACCGAATCCAGCCAGGCCGAGCCGTTCGGCGAGCGGCTGAAGGTCCCGTCCTCGCCGTTGAAGCCGTAGGTGACGTCGTACTGGTAATCCATGCCGTCGGTGACGTGGACATCCACATACAGGTCCGGCCGGTATTTCAGGATCAGGCCGCGCACGGCCCGCATCTCGGGCTGGTCCAGCTTCAGATAGTCGCGGTTCAGGTTCTGGTTGGTCGCCGTATTGCGCCAGCCCTGGATGCGCGGCCCCCGCTGGTTAGGCCGGGAATAGGGGCCGGAACGCTCGTGGCCGTCCACGCTCAGGATGGGGATCAGGATCAGATTGACCCGGTCCAGCAGGGCGTCCTTCCCATAGAAAGCGATGTCGCGCAGCAGCATCATGCCCGCGTCCTTGCCGTCGATCTCGCCGGGGTGGATCCCCGCCTGGATCATCAGCACTGGCTTGGCCGGATCGAACGTCGAGCCATCCTTGGAGGCGATCACCGCATAGATGGGCCGTCCTTCCGGCGAGACGCCGAACTGCTCAATGCGGATCAGGTCGCTGGCGGCGTCCAGACGATCGAACCAGGCGCGGGTGTCGACATAGTTGGGGCTGAAATCATGGCCGGGATCGGCCTCGAACGCCGTGACCCATGGATCGCTCGCGTCGCGCAAAAGGGCCTTTGACGCTCCGTCCCAGGCGGGGGCGGGCGGCAGGAAGGCCTGGTCCCAGGGGGCGGTGTTGGGAAGCGTCTGGGACATGGCGGGGCTCACGCTACAGGCAAGGGCGGCAAGGACGGCCGAAACCAGAAGAGGGGACTGCATCCGCCTTTCGTGAGCCGATTGGCTCTGCCTGACAAGGTTTCAACCGCCACCGCCCAGCGCGGGCGCCCACCCGCCCGCCTTGAGCAGCAGCGCTGCCGAGTTCCCCATCTGCCAAAGACTGTAGACCAGCACGAGGACCAGGGCCCCGACTGCAACCCTGCGCCACGGTGCGAAGGCCGCCGTCGCCGTGCCCGCCACGAAGATGGCGACGCCGACCCACAGACGCACCGAACTGGCGACCTTGGCGAAGCCGGGATCGAGCTGAGCCAGGATGATCACGATCACGGCGACGATCAGATTGGCCGCCAGGATGCAGCCGAACACCAGCCGCCGATGCGCCCAGAAGTGGTCGTCCAGATCGATCCGCTCGTCGCCGCCCTCGGCCGACACGCGCGGGAAGGTCACGCTGGCGGCGACATAGAAGGTTGCGGCGATGCTCAGCGATATGAGCAGCACGAAGGTGTTGAACGGCGCGCCGCGGAAAATGACCCAGGCCTGATTCCAGAAGGTGGCGATGTCGATCGCCACGAACAGGGCCAGCATCGGCGTCAGCCAGCCGAACCGGATCCGCTGCTTCTCATGCAGCATCCGCGCGAACCCGCCGACCAGTTCGGCCACGGACAGGCCCAAGAGCAGGCCGTAGAAGCTGAAGAAGAACTCGAATGCGCTCACATCGCCCCCCGGTGTAACCAAAAGCCAAGCTTATTTCCAGATCGGCGTTCCGTCACCCGGCAGGCCGAGACGGCCCCATAGGTCGTTGACCCGCTCGATCACCGCCTCGTCCATGCGGATTTCTTCTCCCCATTCGCGTTTGGTCTCGGGCGGCCATTTGTCGGTGGCGTCCAGGCCGATCTTGGAGCCCAGGCCGCTTTCGGGGCTGGCGAAGTCGAGGTAATCGATGGGCGTCGACTCGATCACGGTGATGTCGCGCGCCGGGTCCATCTTGGTCGAGATGGCCCACATGACGTCCTTCCAGTCGCGGGCGTCGATGTCGTCGTCCACGACGATGACCCATTTGGTGTACATGAACTGGCGCAGATAGCTCCACACACCCAGCATCACCCGCTTGGCATGGCCCGGATAGGCCTTCTTCATCGACACCACCGCGATCCGGTAGCTGCAGCCCTCGGGCGGCAGCCAGAAGTCCGTGATCTCCGGAAACTGCTGGCGCAGCAGGGGAATGAAGACCTCGTTCAGCGCCTCGCCCAACACGCTCGGCTCGTCCGGTGGGCGGCCGGTGAATGTGGTCAGATAGATCGGATCCTTGCGCATGGTGATGGCGCTGACCTTGAAGACCGGGAACTTCTCGACCGAGTTGTAATAGCCGGTGTGGTCGCCATACGGGCCCTCGTCCTCGAATTCGTCCAGCAGGACGTGGCCCTCCAGCACGATCTCGGCTTGGGCCGGCACCATCAGCGGCACGGTCTTGCAGGCGACCAGCTCGGCCTTGGCGCCCCGCATCAGGCCCGCGAACTGATATTCCGACAGGGTGTCCGGCACCGGCGTCACCGCCGCCAGAATGGTGCCCGGATCGGCCCCCAGCACGACGGCGCAGGGCAGGGGCTCGCGTTTTCCGGCCTTCTTGTGCCGGGCATAGTGTTGCGCCCCGCCCCGGTGGGCCAGCCAGCGCATGATGGCCTTGTCCCTGCCCAGGACCTGCATCCGGTAGATGCCCAGGTTGAAGTCGTCCTCGCGGTCGTCGCTCGGCCCCTTGGTCACGACCAGGCCCCAGGTGATCAGGGGCGCCGGTTCGCCGGGCCAGCACGACTGGACGGGCAGGGTGGTCAGGTCGATCTGATCGCCCTTCAGCACCACCTCCTGCACCGGCGCCTTCTTCACCGTCTTGGGCCGCATCGACAGGACGGTCTGCATCAGCGGCAGCATCTCCATCGCGTCGCTCAGACCGCGCGGCGGCGTCGGGTTGCGCAGGAAGGCCAGCAGTTCGCCGACCTCGCGCAGCTCACCCGCCGTGGTGCGGTCTTTGCCTTCGAGCGTCACCCCCATGGCGACCCGTTTCACCGTGCCGAACAGATTGGCCAGGCAGGGGATGGGGCTGATCGTGCCGTCCGGCATGACCGGTTTCTCGAACAGCACCGCCGGTCCGCCGTTCCTCAGCAGCCGGGTCTGGATCTCGGTCATCTCCAGCACGGTGGAGACGGGTTCGGACACCCGCACCAGCTCGCCCTTGGCTTCCAACTGGTCGATGAAGTCACGCAGGGATTTGTAAGCCATCGAGTTCTCCAACGAAGATCGATGGATTAGGGCCCGAAGCCTTGTGTGTCACGCCGTATAAAAGGCCATTATTGGTTCGGATTCAGAACCTATACGTGGCCCCAAATCCAGCAGCATAAAGTTCTGGCTCGTAGCCGATTTTGCTGCCGTTACCAGCAGACGCCTCTACAGACTGGAACCGCGAAAGGCTCGTCTCGCTGTGGATGCTCCAGCGATCCGTCAGCCGGAAGTCGAGGGCGGCGCCTACAACGGCGCCTGCAAGAATCTTATCTTCGTACGACCCTTGAGACGAGACGTCTCGGATATCTAGCGAACAGAGCGTGGGCCGCAAGGGATTGGTGCAAATCTGGATGATTATCGAGCTGTCCTGTCTGGCTCTGAGGCTGGTCTTAACCAAGCTTGGTCCGCCAAACACTGACACGAGCGTTCGATCTCCGATCGGTACGCCGATTCTTGCCCGCATGCTTGCGACGGCATCTAACTTGAAATCTGCTTTCAGAGTGTCGTTTGAATTATTGACTGTGCCAGGCTTCGCGCCATCCAACAGCACGGTGTTTGTTCTGATGGGCCCCGCGTCGATTGGTCCCACAGTGAAGCGCTGCTCAAGCCTTGCAGCGTTCGCCTGAAGTTCAATGCCCCATACAAAGGACCTGTGGTCAAAAAGGCGCCCAGCACGAACCCCGGCAAAAATCTTTCGAGAAAGGGATCGGTATTGATCGAAGTTACGAGTTTGGGGGCCTTCAATGTAGACAAACTGACTGTCGCGCGCGGGTGTCAAGTTCGTGATTAAATCGCCGCTTCGACCACCCTGAACGCCAACATCAGCGCCCAGATAGTAACCACTCCAACCAATCGTCTCGGCGCTCGCCGAGTCAGAAGCAGCGAGAATAGCGCAGACCAGTAGACCTGCTACGGTCGATAAAACAAAGTTTGTCATAAAAGCCCCAATCCGAGCCGGAGTTCTAGCCAGGGTTGAGGCTTCCGTCAACTTGATGACATTCTACTTAAGACTTAGAGTGCCAGATAATAGTAATAGTCGACTGTCCTCAATGTTGACATCAACCGAAGGTTGCAACGACCGCTGGCGCCTCCCTTGTCGGTCAGGCGGCAGTCTTGTCCCATTCGAACGCCGGGTCCAGCCAGTCGCCCAGTCGTTCGCCGCGACCCAGGGCGTCCATCCGCTGCATCTCCTCGTCCGTCAGGGCGAAGTCGAAGATGTCGAAGTTCTCGCGCGCGCGGCTCTCTTTGGTCGTGCGCGGGATGGCGATGATCCCGTGCTGGATAAGCCAGCGCAGGGTGATCTGGCCGTTCGTCTTGCCGTGCGAGCCGGCGATCTCGCTGATCGTGGCGTCGTCGGCGATCTTGCCTTGCGCCAGCGGCGACCAGGCGGTGATCGACGACCCCAGCTCGGCCGCCGTCGCCACCAGCTGATCGACCCCCAGATAGGGGTGGTGCTCGACCTGATCGGTCAGCAGACGCGCCTTGGACAGGCCTTGCGCCTGGCGGAATTCCTTGGAGGGGAAGTTCGACAGGCCGATCGACTTGGTCAGACCCTGGTCCTTGGCCTCGTTCAGGGTGCCCAGCGTCTCTTCGAACGTCGGCGTCGTCTTGGGCCAGTGCAGCAGCAGCAGGTCCGGCGTCGTGCCCAGGCTGTCGGCCGATTCCCTGGCCTGTTTCAGCAGGGCGTCGTGGGTGAAATGTTCGACCCAGATCTTGGTGGTCAGGAAGATGTCCTCGCGCGCCACGCCGGAATCCCGGATGCCTTCGCCGACCGCCTTCTCGTTCTTGTAGATCCAGGCCGTATCGATGTGGCGATATCCGATCCGCAGGGCCTCAGCGACCATGCGCCGCGCATCGTCCGGCTCCAGCTGCCAGGTGCCGAAGCCGAGCAGAGGGATTTCGATACCGTCGACGGTGATCGTGGGTTGGTCGCCATAGGCCATGGGGCGCTCCTTGGGCTGGGTCCGCTTGAGGGGCGTAGTTAGGCGCCCGACCCCGCTCCGATAAGGTCTGGATGCGCCTTGGACAGCTTTTTCGGCGCGATCCGACGCCATCGCTTCTCAAGCGCGGCCCTCAGCCAGACGGGATCGATGCTGGCGATGCGCGCCAGGACGATGGGATAGTCGCGATAGTGGTCGGTGAAATGAAAGGTCGCCGGGTTCATCTCGATCAGCAGTTCGCGCTCATCCAGATTGTCCAGATGCACCACGATGCTGTCGTCCAGCGCCGGGCGCATCCAGGTGAAGAACTTGCCCGCCACCTTGAACGACGGCTCGCCATAGGACACGCCATCCTCCACGCCGGGAAGCGAGAGCAGAAGGGCGCGGACCTCGTCGTGGGTCATCGGTCGCTCAACATCAGTAGGCCAATCTCAATAAGCCAGGGCGATGCCGTCCTTGCGCATCTCGGTCGCCGCGCCATAGGTCCAGCGTCCGCCGGGGTTCATCTGTTTCATGACGTTCTGATAGCCGCCGAAGCCGCCGTCGGGTTCACCCAGCGTCCAGCCCATCGCGCGCAGCTGGGCCTTGGTCGCCTCGGGCACGCCGCTTTCCAGATGCAGCACGCCGGTTCCTTCCTGCGGCTGGCCCGTCGGTTCGGACGAGCCATAGTGTTGCCAGCGCGGGGCGTCGCCCGCCGCCTGGGGCTCCAGCGCGTAATCGACCATGTTGATGATGATCTGGGCCTGGCCCTGGGGCTGCATGGCGCCGCCCATTACGCCGAACGCCATCCACGGCTCGCCGTCCTTGACCGCGAAGCCGGGAATGATCGTCTGGAATGGGCGCTTGCCGGGCGCATAAATGTTGGGATGGCCGTCGGTCAGGGCGAACAGCTCTCCCCGGTCCTGGAACATGAAGCCCAGCGGTTCGGAGCCGTTATCGGGCGCCAAGCCCGAACCCATGCCGCGATAGTTGGACTGGATCCAGCTGACCATCATCCCATCGGCGTCGGCGACGCTGAAATAGGTGGTGTCGCCGTGGTGCGGCGCGTCGCCCGGCATGACGCGGTCCATCACCCGATCCGGCCGGATCAGCTTGGCCCGCTCGGCCGCATAGGCCTTTGAGTTCAGCCATTCGACCGGCGTCTTGGAGAATCGGTCGTCGGCGAACCAGCGCGCCCGGTCCTCGAACGCCAGCCGCTTGGCCTCGGCCTGGACGTGCAGCGAGGCGGCCGACTGGAAGCCCATCGATTTCAGGTCGAATTGTTCGCAGATGTTCAGGATCTGGTTGGTGCTCAGCCCTTGCGTGTTCGGACCCAGGCCGAAAACATCGACCCCACGATAGTTGGTCCGGATCGGCTCGACCCATTCGGTGTGATGGGCGGCCAGGTCGGCGCGGGTCATCCAACCGCCGATTCGCTTGAAATAGGCCTCGATCTGATCGGCGATGGGACCGTTGTAGAAGGCGTCGCGCCCGCCCTCTGCGATCATCCGCAGCGTCTTGCCCAGATAGGGATTGGCGAAGATCTCGCCCACCTTGGGCGTTGAGCCGCCGGCGGCCCAGATGCGCTTTCGGTTCTCGTTTTCCTCGATCGGGATCTGGCCCCGATCAAACGCAGCCATGTTGCGTTCCAGATAGTAGGCGATGACCTGGGGCACGGGCACGCCCTGTTCGCACAGTTCGGCGGCGGGCAGCAGCACCTCTTTCCACGGCAGCTTGCCATACCGCTGGTGCGCGCTCCACCAGGCGTCCACCGTGCCCGGCACATTGACCGTCACCGCGCCATAGCGGGGCAGATAGCCGTCGATGGCCTTGGATCGCGCGATCTCCAGGCTGAGTCCCCCGGGACTGGCGCCCGAGCCGTTCAACCCGACGACCTTCTTCTGTTTGGGGTCCCAGAGCATGCAATAGGCGTCGCCGCCGATGCCGTTGGCGACCGGCTCCAGAAAGCCCAGGGCCGCATTGATGGCGATGGCCGCATCGATGGCCGATCCGCCGCGCCGCAGGGTGTCGATGCCGATCAGACTGGCCGCCGGATGCGCCGTCGCCGCCGCCCCGTTCGCGCCCCAGACGGTCGAGCGCCCCATGAACTTCGGTCCCAAAATCCGGTCGCCGATGCCGACGCCGGCATAGGGGTCGGCCGGGCGAGCCGATAAAGGTGTGGGGGCAGGCGCCGCCTCGGTCGGCCTGGCGGCGGGAGAGGCCTGCCGGGCCTGGGCTGCGGTCGCCGCCAGCGCACCGGCGGGCAGGGCGGACAGGAAAGTGCGACGACGCATGGGCGGACTCCTCGAACAATCGATGCGGCATCAAGGGTGCAGGCGATCGATCCGGCAAGTCTTTCGGCAAAGAAAAAGGCCGCGTCCCTTTCGGAACGCGGCCCCAATCCTGGAACGGACGAAGGTCCTATTCGATGTCTTCGTTCAGAAGGCCGACCTTGAAGAAGCCGTTCTCCTGCATCTTGTTCATGACTTCCATGAACTGCGAGTACTTCACTTCCGGCTGGGCGCGGACGAAGACGCGCTCTTCCTGGCAGGCGCCGCCGCCCAGGGCGGTGCAAACGTCAGTGGCCAGGTTGTCGATCGAGGTTTGCTTGTCCGACAGGAACAGCTGACCGTTTTCCTGGATGGTGATGTACACCGGCTCCTTCTCTTCGGTCGGATTGGTGGGCGGCTGTGCGGGCGGCAGGTCCAGACGGATCGAAACGGTCGCCATAGGCGCGGCGACCATGAAGATGATCATGAGCACCAGCAGAATGTCGATGAACGGCGTGATGTTGATATCCGCCGTCTGTTCGATCGTGTGCTTGTCCCCACCGGAACCGCCGATCTTCGCAGCCATGCTCGTCTCCGTTACTCGCCGGCTGCGTTCCGCGCCGACATTTCCCTATGGATCGCCCGAAGGCTTGATCGGTTCTTGGCGTCCCGATGCGGGCTTGTAAAGCGGTTCTAAACGATCTGCCGTTCCCGAACGTCAATTATACACGACAGAGGGACGACGGTTCGGCCTTCAGGCCTTGGCCAGCTTCAAAAAGCGGTCCGCCAGGGCAGGATCGTCCTTGAAGGCGCCGGTGAAGCGGGTCGTGATGGTCGAAACGTGCCGATGATGCACGCCGCGCGTGGTCATGCACTGATGCTCTGCGTCCACCAGCACGGCCACGCCGCGCGGCTGCAGGTGCGATTCGATGGCGTCGATGATGTCGTTGGTCAGGGTTTCCTGGTTCTGCAGGCGCCGCGCATAAATCTCGACAACCCGCGCCAGCTTGGAGATGCCGACCACCTTCTCACCGGGCAGATAGGCGACATAGGCCTTGCCCAGGAACGGGGCCAGGTGGTGCTCGCAGTGGCTCTCGACCTCGATGTCGCGCAGGATGACCATGTCGTCATAGCCGGTCACGTCTTCGAAGGTGCGGCTCAGCTCCTTGCCCGCATCGGCGTCATAGCCGTCGAACCATTCGCCATAGGCGTCGACCACCCGCTTGGGCGTGTCGATCAGGCCGGGACGGTCGGGATTGTCGCCGGCCCAGGCGATCAGGGTCCGCACGGCGTCCAGCGCCTGCTCGCGCGACGGGCGTTGAACACTGTCGTCGCTGACGAGGACGGGCTTGGCGGGGGTGACGCTCATGAACTCGATTTCCGGCCGGGGCGGGCGGGTCGCCCGGTTTACCTTCTACAATCCGTCGGGACTGTATATCAGGCCGCTATATGGGACAGACCGTCCGTCCCGCAAGAAAACCCGCTAAAGACTGATCCATGCCGCTGCACATCCACGACACCCTGCGCCGTGAAAAGCGCCTGTTCGAGCCCCGGAACAAGGATCGTGTGACCCTCTATGTCTGCGGCCCCACGGTCTATGACTACGCCCATATCGGCAATGCGCGCCCGCCGGTGGTGTTTGATGTCCTGGTGCGTCTGCTGCGCCGGACGTATGGCGCCGACCACGTGATCTACGCCCGCAACGTCACCGACGTGGACGACAAGATTAATCAGAAGGCCGCGCGCGAAGGTGTGCCGATCGGCGAGGTCACGGCCCGCTATGAAGCCGCCTACCTCGCCGACATGGGCCTGCTGAACGTCTCGCCGCCCGATATCGCGCCCCACGTCACTGACTACATCCCGGCCATCGTCGATCAGATCCAGGCCATCGTCGACGCCGACTGCGCCTATGCGGCCGAGGGCCACGTCCTGTTCGACGTCTCGTCCTACAAGGCCTACGGCGCCCTGTCGGGCCGGAACCTGGACGACATGATCGCCGGCGCCCGCGTCGAGGTCGCGCCCTACAAGAAGAACCCCCACGATTTCGTTCTGTGGAAGCCGTCCAAGGCAGACGAGCCGTCCTGGCCGTCGCCGTGGGGCGAGGGTCGTCCTGGCTGGCACATCGAATGCTCGGCCATGATTGAAAAGACCCTGGGCCTGCCCATCGACATTCATGGCGGCGGCATCGACCTGGTCTTCCCCCACCATGAGAACGAGATCGCCCAGGGCGTCTGCGCCCACGGCCACGCCCATGGCGATCAGGCCCATGACGAATACGCCCGCTACTGGATGCACAACGGCTTTCTGACCGTGGACGCCGAGAAGATGTCGAAGTCGATCGGCAACGTCCTGCTGCTGCACGATCTGGTGCAGGCCATGCCGGGCGAGGTCGTCCGCTGGGCCCTGCTCAGCGCCCACTACCGCCAGCCGCTGGACTGGAACCAGGGGCTGTTGGATCAGAGCCGCAAGAACCTGGACCGGCTGTATGGCGTCCTGCGCGACGCCGACGCGGCCTTGGCCGACTTCGACGAGGCCACGCTGGACGAGGCTGAGATGGAGCTGGCCGAGAACGCCCTGAATCCGGTGCTGGACGCGCTTGAAGACGATCTCAATACGCCGGGCGCGATCGCCCAGCTGTTCGGGCTCGGCAACACCCTGCGCGAACTGCTGAACGACGCCGAGGCCGATATCAACGATGTCGCCATGGCCCGCTGGAGCCTGAAGGAAGCGGCCGGTCTGCTCGGCGTTCTGTCGCTGACGCCGGACGCCTGGTTCGAGGGCGGCGATCCCGCGCTGAAGGCTGAGGTCGAGGCCCTGCTAGACCAACGCGCCAAGGCCCGCGCCGCAAAGGACTGGCCCGAGGCCGACCGCATCCGCGACCGCCTGAACGCCCTGAACGTCGTCGTCATGGACGGCCCCGACGGCCCCACCTGGCGCGTGAAGGGGTAAGGGTCTGAACTCACTCCCGCCCATCGCGGTGCGAAGGGCGGGAGACGCGGTTCAGTTCGTCCGGCGGATCAGTTCGTCCGCCAGCGCCGGCGTCAGATAGCCGTCGGCGATCCTGTTGTTGGCGATTTGCCAGCGACGCAGGGCTGCGCGGGTGTTGGAACCGATCACCCCGTCGACGCCCTGGGTGTCGTAACCCAGCTGCGTCAGGGCGCGCTGCGCTCCGATGCGCTGATCGCGCGTCATCGACGGATCGTTGGGCCAGGCCTTGGTCAGCCCCGGCTTGCCCATGATCCCGTCCGCCGTCAGGCCGATGGCCAGGGCGTAGGACACCGAGTTGTTGTAGCGGCGGATCACATAGTGGTTCGGCAGGGCCAGGAAGGCCGGACCGTTGGCGCCCTGCGGCAGCAGGATGGTCGCCTCTTCCAGCGCCTCGGCGCCATTCGGGGTGCCGCCTTGCGCCAGGCGCACGCCCTTGGCCGCCCAATAGGCCCAGTTGTGCTTCGGGCCTTCCGCCTCGGCATAGTCGAAGCCGGAGGGCAGGGCGACTTCATAGCCCCAGCCCTGACCGCGCTTCCATCCGGCCTGGGCCAGCAAATTGGCGGCGGACGCCAGGGCGTCGGCGTCGTCGCGCCAGATGTCGACCTTGCCGTCGCCGTCCTGGTCCACGCCGAGGCGCAGATAGTTGTCGGGCATGAACTGGGTCTGGCCCATGGCTCCGGCCCAGCTGCCCTTCAGACCCGAACGCTCGCGCCGGCCGTCCACGACGATGTCCAGCGCGTCCTTCAGCTGCCCCTCGGCCCAATCGCGTCTGCGACCGTCATAGGCCAAGGTCGCCAGCGAGCGGATCACGTCATAGTCGCCCTGCACCTGACCGAATGCGCTCTCCTGGGCCCACACGCCGACCAGGATCTCGCTGGGCACGCCGAAGCGTTGAACCACCGACCACGGCACCCGGTCGATGCGCTGTTTGGCCTGGGCGATTCGCACCGGGGTCACTGCATTCTGAACATAGGCGCCGGCGGGTTTGGAGAATTCAGGCTGGTTGCGATCCAGGCGGATCACCGTCGGATCGGGCGTCAGCCCCTCCAGTTCCCGGGCGTAGTCCGCGCGGCGGGCGCCGCCCTTACGCGCCAGAAAGCCCTGCTTCCAACCCTCGAAACCCTGCTGGTCATAGGCGGCCAACGGCGGCGTCTGGGGGGCGGGGGCCGGCGTCGTAACAGGGGCGCCCGCCTGCGGCTGAGGATGGGGTGTCGGCAGGTTCACCTGCGGCTCGGGCAGCATGGGCGCGCAGGCCGAGACGCAGCCGATCAAGAGAAGGCGATAGGAAAAGCGCATGAGATTCAAACTAGAGCCCCCGGGGTCAGACACGAAATGACAACCGCGCGAACGGTCATTTCGACGCCCTAAAGCGCGCGCCGCGCGAATGCGTTGCCTCGCTGTTCCCCAGTCGGGTGTAAGGCAGGCCGTTAACCACCTTTGTATTGGACGCCTTATACGTGTGTGTCGTAATGACGCACCAGCTCTGACGGCCTGATGGCGGAGCGGCGACGCGGCGGGCGTGCAACCCCGTAAACCCTCCGTTCGACTCGGAGGTCAGGCCTCCATAGTTTTTGTCGTGCTATCGCGCTTCGCGCTACTTGAGCACGTTAGGGGGAACAGCTCGCAGAGCAGACGGAGACTGGGTTTCTGCGGTTTCGGGCTTTGGCGGCTTGACCTTCCGAACCCCTCTCTCTATACGACCGCCTCCGCCGCGATCCGACCGGGTCAGCGGCTTTCTTATTGGTTTCTTTCAGGACGTCCGACCATGAAGGTCCGTAGCTCGCTCAAGTCGCTGAAGACCCGCCACCGCGACTGCAAGGTCGTGCGTCGCAAGGGCGTCGTCTTCGTCATCAACAAGACCGACCCGCGCTTCAAGGCGAAGCAGGGCTAAGCAGCGTTCGCTGCGCGCCGCTTCGGCGGCGTGCGCGCGCTGGATCGCGCTCAGGCAGCCCGAAGGGCGATAGCGCGCTTGAAAGATGACGATCCACAGGCTGCGGATTTCTGTCCGCGGCCTTTTTCGTGTTCGCGGTTGTCGCGCGCCTGTCCGCATGGTTAGCGTCCGCGCCTGATTTCTGGAGTATTCCCCATGGCTGACGACGCCTCGTTCGACGGTGGTTCCGACGTTCTCACCGCCACGGCGCAGGGCCGCCTTCGCACCATCATCGAGCGCCTGGAGCGTCTCGAAGAGGACAAGCAGGCCGTCATGACCGACATGAAAGAGGTCTTCGCCGAAGCCAAGGGCGAGGGCTACGACGTCAAGATCCTGCGCAAGGTCATCCGCATCAGAAAGCAGGACAAGGCCAAGCGCCAGGAAGAAGACGCCATCCTGGACCTCTACCTGTCGGCGCTCGGCGAGATCTGAGGCTGACCCGGCTTGAAGCGCACCCCCTTCAAGCCAGGAGGCGGGCTGTCGCGATCGGGCGGCCTGAAAGGCGATGGCGCATCCAACCTGCGCTCAAGCAGCCCGAAGAGCGGTAGTGTTTCAAGCCTGCGCTCAAGCAGCCCGAAGGGCGGTACCGCTGCAAAAAAGCCCGCGCCAAGCCCCTTCGAGCAACAGCGCGAGGCCGCCAAACGCGCCGCGCTGAACGCTTTGAAACGCGCTCGCCGCGCGGCGGACAAGGCGGGCGTTTCCCTGTCCGAATGGGAAGGCGAATTCATCGATTCGGTCAGCGAGCGCGTTAAGACCCACGGCCGCGCCTTCGCCGACCCCGAAAAGGGCGCGCCGGGTCAAGCCCTCTCGGCCATGCAGGGTCGCAAGCTGAAAGAGATTACCGCAAAGGCCAATGGCGAAGAGCCAAAACGGCGGTGGGGCAGGAAACCAAAAGAGCCATAACCGTTCGTCATCCTCGGGCTTGACCCCAGGATCGGCCTGTCCACAACTCAGCGTTTATGAGCGAGCGCCGCCCTTACATCTCCACCTATATCCAAGCCAGCCGACCGCACGGTGTCATTTACATCGGCATGACGTCGAATCTCTATGATCGCGGCCATCAGCACAGGACCGGGGCTTTCGAAGGTTTCGCCAGTCGTTACGGGTGCGGAATGTTGGTTTGGTACGAGCAGTTCGAACTGGTCACGAACGCAATCCGGCAGGAGAAGGCGCTGAAACGCTGGAATCGCGTCTGGAAGCTGGAGCTGATCGAACGGACGAACCCTGAGTGGGTCGATCTCTACCCAAGTCTATGCGGCTGGGCGCCTGATCCTCGGGTCAAGCCCGAGGATGACGGAGAGGGGAGTGTGGCTGCGTTTCTCAAAAGCTTGAAGTCAGGCGCGTAAGCCTCAACCCGCTTCCTTCAACTGACCTTCTAGCCCCTGTTCGCGGACCTTGCGATACAGGGTCGAGCGGCCGATGCCGAGGCGGCGCGCGATCTCGCTCATGTGCCCGGCATAGACCTCGATGGCGTGCTGGATCAGGTCGCGTTCGATGTCCTCGAGCGTGCGCAGATGGCCGCGCTCGTCCAAGATCCGGATCGGCTGATCGACCTGCGCGGCGGCGTCGGTCTGGGCGCCGGCGGCTGTGGCGGCATGAAGAGGCTGGGCGTCGGGCATTGGCGCGGCGACGCCCGAAATCGCGGGGAAGTCGTGCGGCTGAAGGAAGGGCGCATCGGCCAGCACGATGGCGCGGAACACCGCATTTTCCAGCTGTCGCACGTTTCCAGGCCAGTCGAACCCTTGCAGAAGGGCCAAGGTTTCGGGCGCGCATCCGGCGATCCGCTTGCCCTCCTCGGCGTTGAAGCGGGCGATGAAGTGATCGACCAGGGGCGCGATGTCCTCGCGGCGGTCACGCAGGGACGGGGCCTCGATCGGGAAGACGTTCAGGCGATAGAACAGATCCTCGCGGAAGGCGCCGTCCTTGACCTGCTGGGCCGGGTCGCGATTGGTCGCCGAGACGATGCGCACGTCGATCTTGACCGGGCGTTTGCCGCCGACGGGATCGATCTCGCCTTCTTGCAGCGCGCGCAGCAGCTTGACCTGCATGTCCAACGGCAGTTCGCCGATCTCGTCCAGGAACAGGGTGCCGCCGTCCGCCTCGCGGAACTTGCCCAGCGTCTTGTCCACGGCGCCGGTGAAGGCGCCCTTCTCGTGTCCGAAAAGGATGGATTCGATCAGATTGGCGGGCAGGGCGCCGCAGTTGACGGCGACGAAGGGCTTGCCGGCCCGGTCGCTGGCGCCGTGCAGGGCGCGGGCGATGACCTCCTTGCCGACGCCGCTCTCGCCGGTGATCAGGACGGGGATCGAGGATTTGGCGGCCCGGGCGCCCAACGCCTTGACCATGCGCATCGGCGGGCTGTCGCCCACGATGTCGTCGAAGCTGGTGCGACCCTGGACGCGCTTGGTCAGGCGCCCGACCTCGGCGGTCAGGCGCTTCATCTGCATGGCGTTGCGCACGCCGACCAGCAGGCGTTCCGGGCCCACCGGTTTGACGAAGAAGTCCTGGGCCCCGGCCTGCATGGCCTTGACCACCATGTCGATGCCGCCATTGGCCGTCAGGACGATGACCGGCTCATTGATCCCGGCGCTACGCAGTTCGGCCAGGCATTCCAGCCCCGACATCTCGGGCATCACCATGTCCAGCAGGATCAGGTCGGCCCCGCCGCCGCGCGTCATCCGGTCGATGGCCTCGCCGCCGCTGGCGGCATGGACCACGGCGTTGCCGTCCCGCTCCAGCACGGCCTGGATCAGCCGGCGCTGGGTCGGATCGTCGTCAACGACCAGGATGGTCTTGGCCATGAAAATCCCTTGTCTTGTCGCCCAACCCGTCAAGGATGGATCGTTTCGGGACGATTCCTAGGGCGGCGAGGTGAAAATCGGGTGACACGGCGTGGTGAGCGTCCCGTTAACGTGGCTCCGTCGCGTCGCATCGCACCTCGGGGCTGGCGCGCAATCTCTGGCCCTCGACAACCAGGTCGGGCAGGGCGGCCGGGGCCGTCGCGACGCCCTTCGACAGGCCTTCGTTCATCCGCTCAGCATTGCGCCCGCAGGTGAAGCCGTATCGGCCCGTCACGCGCCACTGGCCCTGGGCGTCCTGATCGAAGGCGACGATTTCGCGAGCCGTGGCGACCAGCAGATCGGTTCGTGCGTCGCCATTCAGGTCCGTCGATCGCACGACGCAGGGCTTTTCCGCATTGCAACTGAACAGCACGTCGACCTGCGTGTCCAACTGATCGATGAAGCTGGCGGGCACGGATTGGCCATCGACGACCTTCAGACGGATGGCGGCCTTGCGCGCTTGCAGTCCTTGCGCAGTATCGCCGGATGGCCACGGGCGGGCCTGGGCGGCGCGGGCGTTTCGCGCGATGCGTGGATCGGTTGAGGCGGCCAGACGTCTCAGCGCCGTCTCGCCGGCCTTGCCGCTCTCAAACCGCAGGAAGTCATAATCGAACGTGTCAGCGGACACCGCCCCACGCTGCAACCGTGCGACCTGATCCCGCACCGAGAGGCGGGCGGGATCGGCCAGCGGGCTGAACAGAGCCAAGATGACCAGAACCGACAGGACCGCCGCGACGACATTGGTCCGCTCCAGCGGCTTCATCCAGCCGCCCGGTTTCACGGCCGCCAGCAGATAGCCCGCGCCATAGACCGCGCCGACCAGGGTGCAGGCGACGGCGATGATCCGATCGGGCGTCAGGCCGTGCTGGCCGATCCGCAAGCCCAGGCCCCAGGCGGCCAGAACGATCAGCCACGCGATCAGGATGGACGCGGCCCGCACGCCGTATCGCAGAACGACCGGCGGCAGATTGTCTGCGCGCCCATCCTGATAGGCGGTGTTGATCAGCACAATCAGGGCGGCGGCGGCAGACAGGACCAGGGCCGTTGCGCTTCGCGTTTCCCACAGGCCGTCCAAGCCGGTGAAGGGCAGGGCCAGAAGGAACCCGCCGACCAGGACCGTGATCACCAGCAACAGCCAGGACAGCAGCATCAACGCCACGGTCCGCACGCCCCGGATCAGGCCGTCGCGCACATCGGTCAGCTGGACGGCGGTGGCGAAGACCAGGGCCGTGACCGGAATGGCGAACCACGCCTCGCTGAGCAGGTGTTGCAGGAAGCCGAGGCCGATCATCTTGAACAGCGCCGCGCCCAGATGCAGCAGGATCCAGAAGGCGCCGGTGAAGCCCAGCGACAGGGCCAGTTGCACCCCCGCCTTCCAGGCGATGTCGAAATAATCGGGATAGTCGACGATCCAGCGTCTTTCGCGGATCGCGGGCACGATCAGGTGGTGGGCGATGAACAGAGCCGCCGCGCCGAAGGCCAGCACGGGGAAGCTCAGGAAAGGCGGCTCCTCATGCGGCTTCAGAACCTGGCGGGCGACGTCGTGGGCGCCCAGCAGGGCCAGCACGCCGGCTGCGGCCGCGGCCCACAGGATCAGGGCCAGCGGCTTGACCCGGCCCACGCCGGCGAGAACCACCACCGGCACATAGCTGGCCGCCAGGGCCAGGGCGCCGAACATCACCGGCTGGGTTTCGGGCCAGACGCGGGTGTCGGCCGCCAGATACAGCATATAGAGGGCCAGCCCCTGAACCAGACCTGTCGCGAGCCGAATCGTAACCAGGCCCGAGGCCCCGCCAAGGCCCGTCCGGCCGGTGTCATGCTGCAGGATTTCGGTCATTTACGCGTCTCCGAAAGGCAGGATTGCACGGGCCGTGACGCCGAGAAAGCGCAAGGGACGGTTGCGGCCGTCGCCGCGCATCCCCAGAACAGGGGCATGAACGCTCCCTTCAAGACGCCCAACACCGAAGCCCCGCTATGGGACCTGACCGACCTCTATGCGTCGCGCGACGACGCCAAGGTCGCCGCCGACCTGGAACGGGCGCGCGGTCTGGTCGAGGCGCTGAACGGGCTGAAGGGGCGGCTGGCGGCGGATCAGGACGCCCAGGCGCTGGGCGAGGCGCTGGACCGCGCGATCCAGCTTTATGAGCAGGCGTCCGATGTGCTGGGTGCGCTGGGCGCCTACGCCTTTCTGTCCGCCTCGACCGCGCGCGACGATGCGACGGCGCAAGGGTTCGAGGCCGATGTGCGCGAGAAGATCACCGCCATCGCCACCCCGACCGTCTGGCTGACGCTGGAGATCAATCAGATTGACGATGCGGCGCTGGAAGCGGCGCTGATCGCCCATGCGGGCGCGGCGCGCTGGCGGCCTTGGCTGCGGCGGGTGCGGGCGATGAAGCCGCATGAGCTGTCGGCCGAACTGGAGACCTTCATCGCCGAGCGCGGCCCGATCACGGCCCAATGGCCGCGCCTGTTTGATGAGCAACTGGCCGCCCTGCGTGCAAAGGCGGGCCACGAGGAACTGACGCTGGCCGAGGCGCTGAACCGCCTGTCGGACGCCAAACCCGCGCGCCGCAAGGCCGCCGCCGAGGGTCTGTCTGAGGCGCTGGCCGCCCGCGCCCCGACCCTGGCCCTGGTGCTGAACACCGTCGCCGCCGACAAGGCGATGGAGGATCGCTGGCGCGGTTTCAAACGTCCCGCCGACAGCCGTCACCTGGGCAACGAGGTGGATGGCGAGGCCGTGGATGCGATGGCCGAGGCGGTCGCCGCCGCCTATCCGCGCCTGTCGCACCGCTATTATGCGCTAAAGGCCAAGGCGATGGGCAAGGCGCGCCTTGACCACTGGGACCGCAACGCGCCTATCGAAACCACGACGCCACGCGCCTTCACCTGGACCCAGGGGCGCGAGATCGTGTTGGACAGTTTCTCGGACCTGGGCGGCGATTTCGCCGACCGGGCCGGCGGCTTTTTTGATCAACCGTGGATCGACGGTCGGGCGCGGCCGGGCAAACAATCCGGCGCCTATGCCCACCCCGTCACCGCCGACCGCCACCCCTATGTCTTCCTGAACTGGATGGGCGAGCGGCGCGATGTCCTGACCCTGGCGCATGAGCTGGGTCATGGCGTTCACCAAACCTTGGCGGCCGACCAGGGCACGCTTCTGGCCGACACGCCCCTGACCCTGGCCGAGACGGCGTCGATCTTCGCCGAGGGGCTGACCTTCGACCGCCTCTTGGCGACCGCCCCGAAGTCAGAGCAGCGCGGCTTGCTGGCCGGTCGGATCGAGGATGGTTTGAACACCGTCGTGCGCCAGATCGCCTTCCACCGCTTCGAAACCCGCT
>NZ_DAMBJX010000009.1:54989-71337 GCF_032067225.1 Brevundimonas vesicularis
AGGGCGAGGTGTCGCAACAGCGGATCAATCAGCTGTGGCTTGAGGAAATGGGCGCCTCCCTGGGGCCGTCGGTCAAGCTGAACCCCGGTTATGAACACTGGTGGGCCTACGTCAGCCACTTCGTCCATTCGCCCTTCTATGTGTACGCCTACGCGTTCGGCGACCTGCTGGTGGCGGCGTTGATGGAGGCGCGTCGCAACGATCCGGCCGGCTTCACGCCGCTTTATCGCGAGCTTCTGGCCGGCGGCGGATCGCGGACCTACGTCGAGGCGTTGAAGCCGTTCGGTCTGGACCCGCGCAACCCGGCTTTCTGGAGCGTCGGCTGTCAGAGGCTGGAGCGGCTGGTCGATCAGTTCGAGGCGCTGGCCTGACCAGGGCATGAATGCGGGCTTGAGCGGGGCGGTCGCCTCGGTGTAAGTCCGCGATAACGACGAGGGGATTCCACGAATGGCCGACCTGCACGACACCGCGAACGCACCTGCCGACGCCGATGCGCAAGCCTATCTGCACGGCCATATGGAAGTGCGCGAACAGGTCTCGACCTACCGCCTGTTCCTGAACCTGGCCAAGTGGGGCAGCCTGGCCATCGCCGTGCTGCTGCTGTTCCTGACCCTGTGGTTCCACCCGGGCGGCAGCTTCATGGCCGCCGTCATCGGCGCAGTCGTTCTGGGCGGCGTCGGTTTCGTGGCTCTGAAGTCCAAGCCGGGCGCCGCGCACTGAGCCTTGCATCGGATCGCCTTGCGGTGGTCTGAAATCACGTGCCCTCGCCAAGCTTTAGCGTAACCGTGCTTTGACGGCTTGCGCCGGAACGGCCTAACCTTCGTTCAACGAAAAGAACGAGGGGATTCGCTTGGCCGTCGCTATCGCCGTCACCCGTGAACGTCGCGAAGGCGAGACGCGCTGCGCCGTCACGCCCGAGACGGTCAAGAAGCTGATCGCCCTGGGGGCGACCGTCACGGTCGAGGCCGGGACCGGCCTTGGCTCCTCTATTCCCGACGCCGACTACGCCGCCGCCGGCGCGGTGGTGAAGCCGGACACCCGCGCCGTGCTGGACGGCGCCGACATCGTGCTGAAGGTGCGCGGCCCTACGGCCCAGGAAACCAGCGCGCTGAAGCCCGGCGCCGTCGTTATCGCCATGCTGGACGCTTATCGGGATAAGGCGACCGTCGACGCCCTGGCCGGGGCCAACGCCACCGCCTTCGCCATGGAGTTCGTGCCCCGCATCACCCGCGCCCAGGTCATGGACGTCTTGTCGTCCCAGGCCAACCTTGCGGGATACCGCGCGGTGATCGAGGCGGCTTACGCCTACGGCAAGGGCTTCCCGATGATGATGACGGCGGCCGGCACGGTCGCCGCCGCAAAGGTCTTCATCATGGGGGTGGGCGTCGCGGGCTTGCAGGCCATCGCCACCGCGCGTCGCCTGGGCGCCGTCGTCACCGCCACCGACGTCCGCCCCGCGACTAAGGAACAGGTCGAGAGCCTGGGCGCCAAATTCCTGGCCGTCGAGGACGAGGAGTTCAGGAACGCCCAGACCGCCGGCGGCTACGCCAAGCCCATGTCGGCAGAGTATCAGGCCAAACAGGCCGAACTGACCGCCAGCCATGTGGTCAAACAGGACGTGGTCATCACCACGGCCCTGATCCCCGGCCGCGCCGCCCCGGTGCTGCTGACCGCCGCCCATGTCGCCTCGATGAAGCCCGGCTCGGTCATCATCGATCTGGCGGTTGAGGCGGGCGGCAATGTCGAGGGCTCCAAGCTGAACGAGGTCGTGACCACCGCGAACGGCGTCACCATCGTCGGCTGGTCGAACCTGCCCGGCCGCATCGCCGCCGACGCCAGCGCCCTCTACGCTCGCAACCTCACCGCCTTCGTCGGCCTATTGATCAAGGACGGCGGTCTGGCTGTCGATCTCGAAGACGAGATCCTGAAGGCGGCGGTAGTCACAGACGGCGGGGCCGTGGTGCATGAGGGGGTGCGGGGATGATCGGGTCTGGCCTTCGTAATGCTCTGTCGATTTTTTCCTTGATCGTGATTTTCGGCGGAGCTGTCTTCTGCCTGTTTCTGCTGATGTTTGCATTCGTGCAGGACCAGTCCGGCGCAGCATTCGGCAGGGCGCTTACCAAAGTCGGGCCGATCTTTTTCGGCAGCGTCATCAACGGGGGAGTCCTGAGACTTCTCATCAGCATCGATGCTCGATTGGAGCAGAAAACCTGACATGGAACACGTCGATCCCACCGTCTTCCGCCTGGCCATCTTCGTACTGGCGATCTTCGTCGGCTATTATGTCGTCTGGAGCGTGACGCCGGCCCTGCATACGCCGCTGATGGCTGTGACCAACGCCATTTCCAGCGTCATCATCGTCGGCGGCCTGATCGCGTCGGCGGCTGTGTCCGGTGACGCAACCGGCCCCAGCGCCTGGATCGCCAAGGGCGCCGGCGTCGTCGCCGTCACCCTGGCCAGCGTCAACATCTTCGGCGGCTTCATGGTCACGCGGCGAATGCTGGCCATGTACAAGAAGAAGGAGCGGCCCGTCGCTCCGAAGGGGGCGAAGTGATCGGTTTGCCGATGGACGCTGTTGTGACGGTGATCGGAGCCGTCGTTATAGCTTTAGTGATCGTGTTGGTCATTTTTAGCGGTCGCCTGTCGAAAGCCGCGCGATCCACGGTGGAGATTGTCGTCGGCATTCTCTTGTTTCCGACCGTGACCGGGCTCTGGGCCTGGCGGGCGATCGAAGGCGTTAGAGATCAAGATTGGCTCTATGCAGGCCTGATGGCCGTCGCTGCTGCGGTATTTGCTGTAACTGGCTTCTGCGCCATTCGACGCCGCACCTTGGCGCCTTTTGCCAAGCGGTCGAAATGATCGACGCTGCGCAGATCGCCATCACTGGGTCTTGGGTCGCGACCGGCATCGGTTTCGGCCTGTGGCTGTACGGCTGGTTCGGGGCCAAGACCCCGATCAAACGCCAGCGGCTGCACGACTGCGGCATCGCTCTGGTCTTTTCGGCCATTCTGGTTCGCGTGGTGACGCAGGACCGGCCGCTGGGCGTCTTCGAATGGGCCCTGTTCTTCATCGGCCCGCTGTTCATCGCCGCCGCCCTGTGGCGGTTGGCCCGCACGTCTTGAGGGGAGGGGCGTGATGAACGCATCGCTGGCCGCACTGGCCTATCTGGTTTCGGGCGTCCTGTTCATCCTGTCGTTACGGGGGCTGTCCAGCCCGGAGACCAGCCGTCAGGGCAACACCTTCGGCATGGTCGGCATGGCCCTGGCCATCGGCGTGACCCTACTGACGCTGGGCGCGACGGGTGCGCTGGATACCGTGACCCTGGCCCTGATCGCGGGCGGCGTCATCGTCGGGGGCGGGGCGGGCGCCCTGATCGCCAAGCGCGTGGCCATGACCGACATGCCGCAGCTGGTCGCGGCCTTCCACAGTCTGGTCGGCATGGCCGCCTGCCTCGTCGCCATCGGCGCGATCTATGCGCCCGAGGCCTTTGGAATCCTGTCCGACGACGGAAACGGCATCAAGACGCTGTCGATCATCGAACTCAGCCTCGGCGTCGCCATCGGGGCCATCACGTTCACCGGCTCGGTCATCGCCTTCGCCAAGCTGAATGGCAACATGAGCGGCGCGCCGATCATCCTGCCGGCGCGGCATCTGATCAATGTCGGCCTGGCGCTGGGTCTGGTCTTCCTGATCGGCATCCTGATCGGCACGAATGGCGCGGCGACCTGGGCCTTCTGGGGCGTCTTCCTGATCGCGCTCGTTTTGGGCGCGACCCTGATCATACCCATCGGCGGGGCCGACATGCCGGTCGTGGTGTCGATGCTGAACTCCTATTCCGGCTGGGCGGCGGCGGCGCTGGGCTTCACGTTGGAGAACATCGCCCTGATCATCACCGGCGCCCTGGTCGGATCGTCGGGCGCGATCCTCAGCTACATCATGTGCAAGGGCATGAACCGCAGCTTCATCAGCGTCATCCTGGGCGGCTTCGGCGGCGGCGATGCGGCGGCCGGTCCCGGCGGCGCCAAGGAGACGCGCCCGGTCAAACAGGGCTCGGCCGAGGACGCCGCCTTCATCATGAAGAACGCGTCCAAGGTCATCATCGTGCCCGGTTACGGCATGGCGGTGGCGCAGGCCCAGCACGCCCTGCGTGAAATGGCTGACAAGCTGAAGGAGGAGGGCGTCGAAGTGAAATACGCCATCCACCCCGTCGCCGGCCGGATGCCGGGCCATATGAACGTCCTGCTGGCCGAGGCCAACGTTCCCTATGACGAGGTGTTCGAACTGGAGGACATCAACGCCGAGTTCGCCACCGCCGACGTCGCCTTCGTCATCGGCGCCAATGACGTGACCAACCCGGCGGCCAAGACCGACCCGACCAGCGCCATCTACGGCATGCCGATCCTGGATGTGGAAAAGGCCGGCACGGTGCTGTTCATCAAGCGCGGCATGGGCTCGGGCTATGCCGGGGTCGAGAACGAACTCTTCTTCCGCGACAACACCATGATGCTGTTCGCCGACGCCAAGAAGATGGTCGAAGGGATCGTGAAGGGGCTTTGAGCCATGGCCAGCAAGCCCAAGACCGGCCCCACAGACGCCTCTGTCGATGACTTCTTGTCTGCGATCGACGATCCACGCCGACGGTCTGATGCTCACGCCGTCGCCGCACTGATGTCGGAGATCACCGGTGAACCGGCCGTGCTCTGGGGATCGTCCATCGTCGGGTTCGGCAACGACGGCGGCCCAAAGGGCGGCTGGCCGCTGATCAGCTTCTCGCCGCGAAAAGCCAATCTGGTGCTTTATGCCGCTGTGGATTTCTCTGAACGAGCCGAGCTTATCGCCCGCCTGGGCAAGGTGAAGACCGGCGTGGGCTGCCTCTATGTTTCGCGTTTGGAAGATGTCGACCAGGCGGTTCTGCGCGACCTTTGCGGTCGCGCTGTTCTCGCGGTCAAAGCCGGCTCGGACTGAAGTCTCTTCAGACCCCTATCGCGCAACCTTGACCGGCGCTATCACGCGTCCGTGAACACGCTGTCCGGACACCTTCCTGCCGCCCATCGCCGTTTCGAGGCTCTGGATTCCCTGCGGGGCGTGTGCGCCATCCTTGTCGTGATGTTCCACATGCCGGTCGCAAGTCATTGGCGCGACTGGGGTTTCATTCAGCATTCCTATCTGTTCGTCGACTATTTCTTCGTCCTGTCGGGCTTCGTCATTGCCCATGCTTATGCGAACCGACTGAAGTCGGGACGCGACGCCGGGCGGTTCATGGTGCGGCGCTTCGGGCGGATCTGGCCGCTGCATCTGCTGATGCTGGCGGCCTTCATCGGATTGGAGCTGGCGCGGCTTGTCTTCCATTTCGACAGCGCGCCGCCTTTCACGCGGGATCGGTCGATCGAGGCGATCTTCACCAATCTGGCGCTGATCCAGGCCTGGCATGTGCATCCCTATCTGACCTGGAACGGGCCGTCGTGGACGCTCAGCGCCGAATGGGCCTGCTATCTGATCTTCGCGGGTCTGGTGCTGATTGCGCCCAAACGGTTCCGCTGGATCGGGTTGGTGCTGGCGATCATCGGCGGCGTGCTGGTGCTCAGCTACGCCCGGCGCTGGATGAACACGACCTATGACTTCGCCGTGCCGCGCGCGGTCTGTAGCTTCTTCCTGGGCTGCCTGCTCCAAGGGCTCTGGACCCGCATTCCGCGGCTCAAGGGCGGCGCCGCGACGCTATTGGAGATCGCGGCCATCGTCGCGGCCTGTGTCTTCATCGGCTATGCTCAGGGGCCGATCACCGTGGCGGTCACGCTGATCTTCGTGGCGCTGATCTGGGTCTTCGCCGGCGAGGAGGGGGCGTTGTCACGCGTGCTGGATCACCCAGCTCTGGTCACCTTGGGACGATGGTCGTTCGCCATCTACATGGTCCACATGTTCATCCTGACCGTGATGATGATCGTGGCCAGGAAGCTGGACCTCGTACCGGTTCGTCGCATCGACTTTGGCTCTGTCTGGCTGAACGACCTGTTCGCCGTCGCCATGTTCTGCTTCATCGTTGCGGTCGCCGTCGTGGCGCACCGACTAGTCGAGCAGCCGGCCCAGCGCATGATCGATCGCTGGACCAAGCCGAAGGCGGCTTGAGCTCAGGCGGCCATCCGCCATTCCGGGGCCATGTCGCCGGCGCGGCCTTCGTCCCACAGCATGTCCTCATCCGAATAGCGGCTGCTGGCGGCGGCCGAAATGACGTCGACCACCTGTTCCTCCAGCCGGTCCCAGATCACGGCGAGGTCGGACGAGCCATCGGCCTCGCACGGCACGATGATGTAGCGGCTGGCGTTGACGGTCTGGGCGGGTTGGAAATGCGCCATCTGATGATCTCCTGAAGCGGGGGCCTCTTGTCGATGATGTCGTTATGAAGCAGTGTTGCGTCAGAAACGGACGTAGGGGTTGGTGAAGGCATTGAGACACGACAAGGCGGCGATGGTGATCGATCTGGCGCGCCGAATGGCCGCCAGCGCCGAAGGGCTGAGCCTGGACGAGATCGCGCGCGACATGCGCGTCGGCCGTCGCACCGCCGAACGGATGCGCGACGCGGTTCTGATGCTGTTCCCTCAGGTGGACGAGGTCTCGGACCCGCCGTCCAAACGATGGCGCATCCGGGGCGGCCTGTCGGCCTTCGAACAGGCCCCGACGGCGACCGAAATGCTGGAACTGTCCAAGGCCGCGACCGCCCTGCGCGCCGCCGGCGAACCGGCGCGCGCCACGGCGCTGGAGGGGCTGGAGCGCAAGCTGAAGGCGGCGATGCGTTCGACCACTCTGAACCGGATGGCGCCCGATCTGGAGGCGTTGGTCCGAGCCGAGACCATCGCGGTCCAGGCCGGCCCTCGACCCTCCGCCGACGAAGCCATGCTGACCGCCATCCGCGCGGCGGTGCTGGCGCAGCAGCCGCTGGGCTTCACCTATTCCCGTCCGGGGGCCGAGCCGCGTCGGCGCAGCGTGGCGCCGTGCGGCGTCATGTTCGGCCGGGCCAACTATCTGGTCGCCGCCGACCGCGAGACGAGCCGCATCCAGACCTTCCGCCTGGACCGAATGAGCCACGTCGCCCCGCAGGAGGGGATGGCCGTGCCGCCCGCCGATTTCGACCTCGGCGTCTTCGCCAGCCAGTCCTTCGGCATCTATCAGGACGAGATCGAGGACGTCGTGCTGCGCATCGCGCCCGAGGGCGCGGCCGAGGCCAGGGGCTGGCGCTGGCACCCGACCCAGTCGTTCGAGGATCAGTGGGACGGCGGCGTGATCGTGCGGTTCCGCGCTTCGGGCATGCGCGAGTTGGCCTGGCATCTTTTCACCTGGGGCGAGCAGGTGCAGATCCTGGCGCCACAGCGACTGAAGGCCGTGATGGCCGGCGAACTGGCGGCGGCGGGGCGCGCCTTGGAACGGGCGTCAGCCTGACGAAACCGTAAGCTGACGCGGCGCGTTGACGACCGCTAGGCTTCGCGCCGAGCGCCCTTCAGGAGATCGCCCTTGCGCGTCCACGCCTTCGCCTCGCCCGCCGTTTTGGCCCTCGCCCTAATGAGCGGCGCGTGCGCCGCCGGGCCCATGTCGGCGCCGGCGACCTTTCAAGAGGAAGGCGGACCCCAGGTGACGGTGACCCGCGACGGCGATCACCTCAACATCGATTATCGCTTCGGGCGCGACGTGCCGGTCTGGGCCTTCCAGGATTCGGCGCTGGAACAGGATTCACGCCAGCCCTGGCGGCCGCGGCAATGGACGGTCGAGACGCCCGGCGTCGTCATGGAGCGACGCGGTCATTACGACATCATCCGCAGCACGGATGGCGGTCCCGTGCCGCGCGAAGTCCGCTTCCGCGTTCGACCGCAGGCGGTGGATCTTGAGGCCGAATATCCGACCCTGCTGTTCTCCAATGGCGCCGTGGCCCTGCCGACCCGGCAACTGGACGTCTTCGCCCTGCCGTCGGCCCAGGCGGCTGAACAGGTGCCTGACGACCTGAACCGAATCCGCCTGGATGGCGGTCCCTCGCGCGTGACCTGGCGGGACGAGAACGGACCCGTCCTGTTCAACGGGCGCCGCCGCGACGAACTGACCACGACGGACGAGCGCAGCTATGTCCTGCTGGGCGAGGCGACGGTGACGCCGGGCGATGGCCTGTCGACCGTTATGGACCCCAATCTGCCGCCGTGGATCGGCGAGGAGATCCGGGGCTTTGCGCCGCATGTCGGTCATTACTACCGCGATCGCCTCGGCGCGCCGGGCTCCGGCGGCGATACGCCCATCGTCATGGTGGCCTGGAACGGGCCGACCGAAAGCATGACGAGCATGGGCGGCAGCGTCCTTCCGGGCCTGATCGTCATGTCGTTCGAGGGGCGGGGCGTGACCTCGCCGCAGCCGGAAATCGTGGAGCGTTCGCGCTGGTTCATCGGCCATGAGGGGGCGCATTTCTGGCTGGGACAGACGGTGCGATACGCCTTCGCCGACGAGGCCTGGATCACCGAGGGCGGGGCCGACCTGATGGCCGTGCGCGCCCTGAAGGCCCTCGATGCAAACTATGACGACCGGGCCGAGCTTCAGTCCGAGGTGGACGACTGCGTCAGCCTGGCGCGCAAGCCGGTCGCCCAGGCCGGCGCCCGGGGCGAACACCGCGCCTACTACGCCTGCGGGGCCGTCTTCGCCCTGGCGGCGGAGGGCGCGCAACGCCAGCGGACCGGCGGCGACTGGTTCGACTTCCTCAGACCTCTGCTGCGCCAGCCGGACGGCGTGCTCAGCCGCGAGGAATGGTTGACGGCCCTGACCCGGACATCGCGCGACCCGTCACTGCGCGGCGATGTCGAGCGGCTGCTGGACCAAGGCGCGCCCGATCCGTCCGCCGTCATCGCCCGCCTGTTCCAGCGCACCGGCGTGGCCTTCCGGATGATCGACGGCCGGGTGGTTCTGAGCTGAATCCGATTGCAGCCGCTGGCGCTGGACCTCGGATTGAACCCGAACCTTGGCCGTGGCGTTGTGGCGAAATGAAAACAGCCTTGATCCCGATGGCGGGTACGATCGCCCTTCTGGCCGCCTGCGGCGATCACGAGGTCAATCCGCCGAACGAACCGGCGGCGCCCCTGCGCACGCCCGAGGCCATGCAGCCGGTCGAACCGCCTGGACCGTCTTCTCTGGCTGGACGCGGGCCGCGCAGTTTCGTGGGCGTCTGGGCGGCGAACCCGCAATGGTGCGCCCGACCCCAGGGCGAACGCACTCCGATCACCCTGACGCCGCTGCGCTTCGACGCCTATGGCCGCAACTGCGACATCGCCAGCATCGATGAGACGGGTTCCGGCTATGTCGCGGTTCTGCGATGCGCGGGGCGGGCTCAGACCGAGCGGGTGCATATGAGCACGAGCGGCGACGTGATGAACCTGACCTATGTCGATCAGGACATGAAGACGGTGAAACTTGCGCGCTGCCCCGGTTCGCCGCGCGCACCCGATCCCGCCAATCCGCTGGAAAAGATGATGAAGAAGGACGGGGCCGAAACCCCGCCTGCCGGGCCGCCTAGTTGAACAGGAAGTTCATCACGTCGCCGTCCTTGACGACATAGGACTTGCCTTCGGCGCGCAGCTTGCCGGCCTCGCGCGCCTTGGCTTCGCCGCGCAGAGCGACAAAGTCGTCGAAGGCGATGGTCTCGGCGCGGATGAAGCCCTTTTCGAAGTCGGTATGGATCACGCCGGCCGCCTGGGGCGCGGTGTCGCCGACATTGATGGTCCAGGCGCGGGCCTCCTTGGGACCGACCGTGAAATAGGTCTGCAGGCCCAGCAGCTTGTAGGCCTCGCGGATCAGACGGTTCAGGCCGGGCTCTTCCAGACCCAGGGTCTCTAGGAACTCCTTCTGTTCCTCGTCGTCCAGCACGGCGATCTCGGACTCGATCTGGGCCGAGATGACGACAGAGTTGGCGTTGTCCTGGGCGGCGCGAGCCGCGACCTTGTCGGACAGGTCGTTGCCTTTGTCGGCCGAGCCCTCCTCGACGTTCGAGACATAAAGCGCGGGAAGCGCCGTCAGCAGTTGCAGCATGTGCCAAGCCTTGATGTCCTCCTTGGACACCTCGGCGGTGCGCGCGGGCTTGCCGGCGTTCAGCTGGGCCAGGGCCAGATCGACCAGCTTCAGCGTCAGGACGGATTCCTTGTCGCCGCCCTTGGCGCGCTTCTCCAGCTGCGGCCGGCGACGCTCCAGACTTTCCATGTCGGCCAGCATCAGTTCGGTCTCGATGATCTCCAGGTCGGCGATCGGATCGATGCGGTCCTCGACGTGGGTGATGTCGTCATCCACGAAGCAGCGGGCGACGAAGGCCACGGCGTCGCAGTCGCGGATGTTGGCCAGGAACTGGTTGCCCAGGCCTTCGCCCTTGGACGCGCCACGCACCAGACCGGCGACGTCGACGAAGGTGATGCGGGCCGGGATGATCTCTTTCGATCCAGCGATCTCGGCCAAGGCGTTCAGACGCGCCTCGGGCACCGCCACATCGCCGGTGTTCGGCTCGATGGTGCAGAAAGGATAGTTGGCCGCCTGGGCCGCCGCCGTCTTGGTCAGGGCGTTGAACAGGGTGGACTTGCCGACGTTGGGCAGGCCGACGATCGCGACTTTAAGAGCCATGGTATTCCTCGTGAGGCGCGAGCCTTTAGCGGGTTCGAACCGGTTTGTCAGGCTCGCGCTTCAACTGAGGTCAGTGGGCGCCGTGATCCATGCCTTCCATGGCCGGTTGGCGAACCTGCGCCTGAACGGTGATCGTCGGCGCCGAGGCGAACTGGAAGGTCAGCGGCACAGTCTCGCCGGCGACCAGTGGGGCGGTCAGGCCGATCAGCATCAGGTGGTTGCCGCCCGGCGCCAAGGCCACGGCCTGACCGGCGGGCAGGGGCAGGCCCGCCGTCAGCTCGGCCATCTTCATCATGCCGTTCTCGGTCTTCATCTCGTGGACCTGAAGCGATCCGGCGCGCGGTGTCGATCCGCCCGTCAGTCGGTCGTCGGTCGCAGCGGTCAGGGTGACGTAGCAGCCGCCGGCCTTGGCTCCGTTCGGCGACGGGCGGCACCAGGCGTCGGTCGCGGTCACGGCGGCGGTCGCCGTCGGCGTCTCAGCGGCGGGCGCCTTGGCCGGCTCGGACGGATTGCAGGCCGCCAGCGACAGGGCGGCGGCGGCAAGGGCGAGTTTGATCTTCATGGCGTCAGGTCTTTCACGAGGCGGCGGGACGGCGCCGGATCATCGGACGCAGGGCTCGGTCGAGCAATACGGCCGCGATCAGGCTCAGTCCCGTCAGGGGATAGAGGATGGCGAGGGGCAGGACGATGCCCAGGACAGCGGCGCGCGCACGCGGTCCCGGCGGGGCGGGCGGGGCGCCCAGGCGTCGGCGCGACAGATTGGGCGGGCAGCGCTTCCACCACATGACCAGGCCGCTGATCGCCAATAGCCACACGCCGATGCAGCCCAGCAGCATGACGATGCGGTTCGCCTGTCCGAACTGCGTGCCCTGGTGCGTATAGATGCCGAACTCGATGGCCTTTGCGCCGGCGCCGAACTGGTCATAGCCGATGTCGCCCAGCAGCCGTCCGGAGGCCGCATCGACATAGAGCGACCGGCTGTCCTGAACCCGCGTCGCCTGAGTCGTCAGCGTATAGGCGGTGGCGTCGGCCTTGGGGATGTTCACCGTATAGGGGCGCGCCAGGCTGGCCTGATCCGCCACTCTCAGAACCTGCGCCAGGCCGCCATGAACGGCGTGGTCGTGGGTCATCACCATGCCCTCCATGGTCCAGCCGGCCCCGACCGGCGCATCGTGGTGCTGCGCCCTCTGCCAGGCGCCGGCGACGGGTGCGGGCGGCCGCCCCAGCCCTGTCTCCTTGACCGCCCCCATGACCTTGTCGCCCCAGACCGCGGACCACGGCATGCCGGTCACGGCCAGAAACAGCACCACTCCGCCGACATAGAAACCCGTCAGTGCATGCAGGTCGCGCCAGAACGGTCGGCGGCGGCTGTCTGTCGTTTGCGGTGCAAAGGTCGCCACGCCCCGGCCGCGCGGCCACCACAGATAAAGCCCCGTGGCGAACAGGATGATCGTCCAGCCGGCGACGATTTCGACCAGGATGTTGAACGGCCGCCCCAGCAGGGTCAGGCTGTGTGTCTTCTTGACCAGCTCCATGAACCCGCCGGCCGGAATGACGCCGGTGGCCCGGCCGGTGTGCGGATCGACGAAGACCGTCTTCTGCACGCCGTCGGGTCGATCCACCCGCAGCCGGATCGCCTGATCGTCGCGCGCAGGCATGACCAGATTGGCGACCCGCCCGCCGCCTGCGGCCTGGGCGACCGAAGCCACCCAGGCGTCCGGCGCCGCTTGGGTCTGAAGCGCCGGCACGCGGATCATGTCGCGATACAGAAAGCCGTCGATCTCGTCCTTGAACAGATAAAGCCCCCCCGTCAGGGCCAGCAGCATCAGCACCGGCATGACGAAGACGCCGGCATAGAAGTGCCAACGCCAGACCGCGCGATAGGCGCCGAACAGGTCGTCCGATCGATAGGGGCGCACCGCAGAGGGCGCCGCCGTCATTTTAGAAGACATGAAAATCCTGAAATCAGAACAGTAGGACGCGTGGGCGCTGGGCCGGCGCGGGCTTGGAGTCTGGTTCAGGCGTGGGGTGGGGCTGTGGACGGCGGACGCGGCGGCGCGCGCGCGGGCGGCGGCGGGCTGACGCTGGCGGCGACATAGACGACACGCTCGACGGTGCGGAACACCGGCGCCGGCTCGGGCGCAGGCGGGCAGGGCAGGGCGGCGGCCAACGGCATGACGCAGGCGGCGCATTTGGCCCCGACGTGCTTGTTGACCGGGCCGTCCATACCGCCGGACTGGATCGTCTGGGGGCCTTCCGCCGAACAGATGACCAGCGGGTGGCCCGGCTGGACCGCCGCGAGAGCCGCGAACGGCAACAGAGTTCCAAGCACGAGCGCAAACACCGCCGCCAAGAAGGCGAGCGATTGCGAGATCGACCAATTGTCGGCTTGGGCGCGGGTCACGTCTGGCCTCTACGGCGTTTTGCTACGGCGCGATAGGCGGCGGTTTGTCCTAAAGCTCGCCGCGCGCGGCCTGGCGGGGGCTGAACTTGGGCGCGGGGGCCAGGCGCATGACCTCGCCCTGATAGCGTTCGTCATCGCCCGCCACCGCGAAGGGCAGGGCGTCGGCGCAGGCCTGAAGCATGGCGTCCAGCCACGGCTGTTCCGCCTTGTGGAAGTCGCCCAAAACGTGGGGCATGACCAGTTCCTTCTCGCCGGGATGGCCGATACCCATGCGCGCACGTCGGAAGTCGGCGCCAAGATGACTGATCAGGGAGCGGATGCCGTTCTGTCCCGCCGCGCCGCCGCCGGTCTTCATACGGAACCGCCCAGGGGCCAGGTCGATCTCGTCGTGGAAGACGATGATTTCGCTCGGCTTGATCTTGTAGAACCGCGCCGCCTCGCCGACCGCCCGACCGCTTTCGTTCATATAGGTCTGGGGTTTCATCAGCAGGACCTTGGTCCCGTCGACCAGACCCTCGCTGACGATCGACTGAAACTTGGCGCGTTCAGGACCGAACCGCCAGCGGCGCGCGATCTCGTCGGCGGCCATGAAGCCGATGTTGTGCCGGTTCTTTTCGTATTTCCCGCCCGGATTGCCGAGCCCCGCGATGATGATCATGGCGTCCTCTTGCCGTTTGCGTCAGGCAAAGAAAAGCCCCGCACGGCGAACCGGGCGGGGCGTGATCTTGTCGAAGCGACGAAGGATCAGTCTTCGGTCTTCTCGGCCGGGGCGGCCTCGGCGTCAGCGGCTTCGTCAGCAGCTTCCGACAGGGCGGCCGACGAGATCTTGACCGTGGCGATCACGAAGTCGCGGTCGGTGATGGTGGCTTCCGCGCCCTTGGGCAGCTTGATGTCCGAGATGCGGATGGTGTCGCCGATTTCGGCCTTGGCCAGATCGACAACCAGCTCTTCCGGGATCTGGTCGGCGCGGACCAGGATCTCGACGGCGTGACGGACGATCTCCAGCGAGCCGCCCTGACGCGAGTAGGGCGCTTCATCGGCGTTCAGGAAGTGCACCGGCACTTCGATCTTGACCGGAGCCTTCTCATCGACGCGCATCAGGTCGAAGTGCAGGGGGCGGTCCGAAACGGGGTCGAACTGCACGTCCTTGGCGATGACCGGCTGGGTCTCGTCGCCGTACTTCAGGGTCACCAGGTGGCCCAGCAGCTTGCCGGTGTAGAGCGACTTGCGGAAGTCCTTCTCGTTCACCGAAATGGCGACGGGGGCTTGCTCGCCGCCGTAAAGGACGCCCGGCACGAAACCGGCGCGACGCGCAGCGCGAGCGCCGCCGGTGCCGACGCCATCGCGGACGTCCACGTTCAGAATGATCTCGGCCATGTGGCTCGCCTCAACAACAACGGAAACGCCGCGCCAACCCGGGGCTCTCGCGGCGGGGGTGATGAACCCTCGAATTCAAGAGCGCGGGCTATTACACGCATCAGGTCCAAGGCGCAACCGTCAAAGGTTCCGCTTCACGCCGCCCGCGCGCGATCCTTCAGCAGCGACGTCGGCGCCGCGACGATACCCAGCAGCTCGGCGGCGTTGAACGGCTTGGCTAGGTGGTGGTCCGCCCCGGCCGCGCGTCCGGCGGCGACGTGCTCTGGCATGGCGTTGGCGGTCAGCATGACGATCGGCGTGCGATCCAGGCCCATCGTCGCCTCGTGCAGGCGAATCTCCTGCGTCGCGGTCAGCCCGTCCATGATGGGCATCTGCATGTCCATCAGCACTAGGTCGAAGGTGTCGGCCCGGAAACTTTCCAGCGCCTGGGCGCCGTTCTCGGCGATCACGATCTGCGTCGGCGTCTGCGCCAGAATCAGTTCGATGACGCGGCGGTTGGTCGGATGGTCGTCGGCGACCAGCACGCGGATCGTCCGCGCCTGCTCGACGACGGCGGGTTGGGCCGGCGCTGGTTCTTTGCGCGACGGGGCCTGGGTCTGTCTCAGCGGCAACGTCAGGATAAAGGCCGCGCCGCCGCCGGGTTCGCTCTCGCAGCCCAGGTCGCCGCCCATCATCTCGGCCAGCTGACGACAGATGGACAGGCCCAGGCCCGAACCGCCGAATTTGCGCGTGATGCCGCCGTCGGCCTGTTCGAACCGGCTGAACAGGCGCGCCCGCGTCGCGGCGTCAAAGCCGATGCCGCTGTCCTCGACGGTGAAGCGCAGCACGGGCGAGCCCTCGCGGTCCGCGCCACGCTGCACGATCAGGCCGACGAATCCCTTGCTGGTGAATTTGACGGCGTTCGAGATCAGATTGGTCAGCACCTGCTTCAGGCGCACCGCATCGCCAAGGATCCAGACGTCGTCCTCAAGATCGATATCGACGTGGAAGTCGAGATGCTTCTCACGCGCGTTTTCGGCATAGAGCTGAGCCGCTTCGCGCACGACCGTCGCCAGTTCGAAGGCGTCTTCGGTCAGCTCCAGCTTGCCCGATTCGACGCGCGCCAGATCCAGGATGTCGCTGAGCAGCGTCTGCAGCGTCTTTCCCGACGCTTGCATCAGATCCAGCATTTCACGCTGTTCAGCCGTCAGATCGGTCTTGGCCAGGGCCTGGGACAGGCCAATCACACCGTTTAACGGCGTGCGGATCTCATGGCTCATGTTCGCCAGAAACTGGCTCTTGGCCACATTGGCGGCCTCGGCCGCGTCGCGCGCTTCGGACAGGGCCTCGGCGTCGCGCTTCAGATCGGTGATGTCGTTGCAGACCGTGACCGTCCCGCCCTCGGACGTACGGCGGTCCTGAATACGCAGCCATCGCCCGCCGGCGACCTGTTGCTCGCTGTTCGATGATAGCTGACGACGCGCCTGCATGCGCTCATTCAGCCATTCCTCTTTGCGGCCGGCCGCCTCCTGATAGCGGCCTTCGTCGATGCCGATGCGCAGGGCCTCGCGGAACGTCAGGCCGACGACCAGATGCGGCTCAAGCTCGGGGTTCACCTCGGCATAGCGCGCATTCCAAAGCACCAGCCGATCCTTGGAATCATAGAAGCCTAGACCATCGGGCATGGCGTCCACCGCCTCGCGGATACGGCGCAGCGCGGTGGCGCGCGAAATATAGGCCATCATCCCTAGGACGGCGGCGGCCGTGCAGATCATCAGCAGAATGGCGGCCAGCAGCAGTCTCATCGCCTCGGTCGACAGCCCCTGGTCGGCGGCGACGGTCGGGTCCGGCGTCACCGTGATGGCCGCCATGCCGATGAAATGAAGAACGATGACGGTCGCGGAAAGTCCCGTCGTCGTCGCCAGCAGGCGCAGCAGGCCGCCTCGACGATAGAAGAAGGCC